>NZ_JAGGMO010000002.1:300000-402750 GCF_017875395.1 Methanococcus voltae
TGAGGCTATGACATTTGGAATGACTAAAATAGCAGGTCGGATAATAGGTAATAGCTCAGTACTATGTGGAAATGAGATATTTGAAAAAAAGATATCTAAATATCATCAAAGTAAAGTGTTGGAAAAACATATTCTTAAAGTTGGTAACTCTATCGATATTGATGATGTAAGCTTTAACGGAACTAAAACTAAACACGGTGACCCTTACGGGGTTGGATTTAGACTTGAAACGCCTCAAGGAATTATTGGATATACTGGAGATACAGAAAATATCCCTTCATTGATTAAAGACTTTTCCGGTGTTAAGGTACTTATTGCGAATGTTGTAAGGGCGGATATTAAAGTACCGGGTCATATGTATTCGGAAGACATAATTTCAATATTAAATAGCATGGAACCATCTGAAAAACCTGAATTAGTAGTTATTTACCACATGGGAACTAAAATGAAGGAACCGGATAAATTTGGGAAATTAATCACTGAAAGAACAGGCATTCTGACAATTCCTGCTAAAATAGGGCTAAAATTGACAATTGATGAAAATATAAATTATGAATATTTAAAATATTAATTTTAGTTTTTTACTTCTTTTTTATTTATTTTATATTTTTATTCTTTTTAACTTATTTTTTAACTTATTTTTTAAATTATTTATTTTATTAGTTTATTTATAGTATTTTGTAATATTTTTTAATTATTTACAAAAGGATAATTTTATAAGCTATAATTTAAATAAGTAAATAGCATATTCAAACGATTATAATCAGTTATTACAAGTTACAATTATTCGAATTCAAGTGATATTATGCCAAATAACCAAAAAACCGAAATAACAATTTATTCCCCAAATCATTATACTTATGGTGCAATGTTAATGGGTGGGATATTAAAGAAAGAATTTAAAGATGGTAAAATTAATTTAATCAATAATTTAAACTCAAATAGCCGAAAAATTTTATCAAATTCAAATTTTGTAATATTTGCCCTTTATTCAACACTCCACATATTAAACACCGAGATAAAAGAGACAATGGCTGAAATTAAAAGGAAATCGCCAAATACAAAAATTTTTGTTGCAGGCGCAGTTTCAGCTTACCCTGAAATCATATTAAATGAAATGAAAATGGTTGATGCTGTGATTATGGGCGAAGGTGAATATACGACCCCTAATTTAATTAAATATTTTAAAAATCAGATCGACAGTCGATTAGGTAATAAAAATTCAGAATATTTGGAAGATTTTAAAGAAATTGGTGGTATAGCCTACAAATTAGAGTCTGAAGATTCAAATAATACAAATAATGATATAATAGTTCAAGTCTCAAAAAAGAATAAAGATATTGAATTGGATTTTTCAGACCTTTTAATTCCCAATGATATCGAAAAACAAACCATAAGAGGAGCAAATGTATATATTGAAACGCATAGGGGTTGTTTAGGTAATTGTACATTCTGCCAAGTTCCAGAGTTTTTCGGGCGAGATATAAGAAGTAAACCCCTTGAATTAATTTTAAAAGAGGTAGAAAACCTTAAAAAAAGAGGCGTAAAAAGAATAGCAATTAGTGGAGGTACGGGAAGCCTTTACAACTTTAAAAAGTCATCGAATAGAAATTTATTTATTGAAATGATAGAAAAAGTTTCAGATATCATCGAACCTAAAAATTTGTCCGTACCTGATATGAGGGTTGATTACGTTGATTCGGATATTTTAAACGCTATAAAAAATAATACTGTAGGATGGGTATTTTATGGCATAGAAAGTGGAAGTAATAAATTATTAAGTGATATGAAGAAGGGTACAAATCCCGAAAAGAACTTAAACGCCATAAAACTAGCGAAAGACTGTGATGTAAAAGTAGGTGGCAGTTTTATTGTAGGTTACCCCACAGAACGAGAAGTGGACTATCTGATGACTAAGGACTTTTTAGTCGATGCAGAACTTGACGACATATTTGTAAGTAGTGCTGAACCAATCCCGAAAACAAGATTGTGCAATAAAGTGATTGAAACGAAAAAAGAAGATAATCCAACCTTTAAATTACATAATGGGATGTATAGAAAGTTACATTTAACTGAAAGCGAAGCTAGATGTTTTGATTTATTATTACACGCTGAAATGTGGCGTTCTATTCCAAGAATTCCAAACCCTCAAATCAAGAAAATATACCTAGATGAAGCAAAAACTCAAGGAAATGACATAAGAAATGTTACAAATTTAGTATACAATTATAAAGATTTGATATATAAAGATTTTAACAATTAAAATAAATTTATAGATTTATAAATTATAGGTTATAGGTTATAGGTTTATAAAGTTATATATAACTTGCAACAGATTTTAATTTAAAAGTAATATAATTAGGATAATTTATTTAAAATTCCAAAAATGTATTAAAAAGTGAAATTATGAAGTGTACAAAGTCTGATTTAAAATCAAAGTGTAATGAAAATAGCGATAAATGTGATGCAGTGAATATTTTGGATAAAAAAATAAAAATGATATCTGAATTCATACAAGAGTACTACGAAACTACAAACGTAGAAGGCGTAGTTTTAGGGCTTAGTGGTGGCATTGATAGTGCATTAGTAGCTTATTTGGCAGTAAATGCACTAGGAGCCGATAAAGTACACGGTATAATAATGCCAGAGTCTAGTTCTAACCCATTAGATAAAGAACATGGCGAATTAGTGGCTAAACTATTAGGTATTAATTACCATGTAAGCGATATTACCCCATTAATGGAAGCTTTCGGGGCAGGGGGCTACTCTAAAGATGAAGAAGGAAACTTAAAGGAATTCAATAAATTAGCAGACGGTAATTTAAAGTCTAGATTTAGAATGTGTACCTTATACTACTATGCAAATAAAAATAACAGTTTAGTGCTTGGTACAGGTAATAAATCAGAAATATATATGGGGTACGGTACTAAATTCGGTGATTTGGGCTGTGATATCTTACCGATTGGTCACCTATTTAAAACAGAAGTTAGGGAACTTGCAAAACATATCGGCGTTCCTGAAGATGTAATCACAAAGGCGCCTTCTGGTGGCTTGTGGGAAGGTCAAACCGATGAAAAGGAAATGGGTATTACTTATGAGATATTGGATAAGTTATTACATGCAATGGAAATAGGCAAGGATCCAGAATATACTGCAGAGCTTTTAAATATTAATTCTGAACAAATGATTAACATAATGACTAGAATTGATAGAAATAAACATAAATCATTGCCAATTCCGATGCCTAATAAATATTTAGAGTTAATTGAATAATAATCTCTTTTTATTTTTTTATATTTTACTTCTTTTATTTTACATTTTATTGATTAACTATTTATTTTTTAAAAGATAGACTTATTTATGAAATCTAAAAAAAGTAACGGATGATTTTATGTATATTTTAGGATATGATAAGGATATAGAAAGTTCTAGTGAAGTTTTAGAAGCATATGAACGGCTAATTTCTGAAGATATAAATGTAAAATTGGTTGAATCCCCTCAAGAGTTTTTAAAATTGTTTAAAGACTATATTTCTAGTAATTTATGTAATGGACTAGGATGTGATAATGAAAATAACGCAGAAATTGAAGTTATTAGCGGTTTTGTTAGAGGTAACCTATCATCGTCCAAAATAATGCCCGAAATAAAAAATTTAATAAAAAAAACCTTTGATGCTAAATTCTATAGGGCTTCCATATTGAAAAATCCATTTTTGGATAAATATTTTATATTGGCACCTGTTGGGATAGATGAATTTAGTTTTGAGCATAAAAAACGAATTGATGATAAATTAGAGTTTATGGAATATGTAATAAATTATTTAAAAAAACATAATAGAACTTATTCGTCAAATAAAAATATATGCGATACAAAAATAACAATAGGGCTACTTTCTGGCGGTAGATTATCTGATTTGGGTCGAGACCCCTTTATAGACGATACAATATATGAATGTAAGGATATTGTAAACCTATTTAATGAAAAAAAGAATTTAGAAAAGGATTTAGAAGAAAATTTAAAAAATGTAGATGTTATACATGATGGTATATTGATAGAAGAATACTTAAAAAAAGGTTTTGACGTTGTTATAGCGCCTGACGGGATTTCTGGAAATCTAATATTTCGCTCTTTGGCACTAGTTTGTGGCTTAGAAGGTTGTGGGGCACTTTTAGTATCAAGACAACCCATAAATTTCATAGATACTAGTAGAAGTGGAAATTATTTGAGATATTATAATGCAGTTAAATATCTTAGTAATCAAAAATGAATAAAATAAAATGAATAAAATAATTGGATAATATAAAATAAAAATAATTATGGGGACATTTCGTACATTTGTATATATTACCACATATTTATGTAAATCGGATAATCTTTAATTAATCCCTTTCTTTTTTTAATCATTAAAATGGCATCACTGCCATCTTCGTAATAATTGTACAATATTTTTCTGTCACTGTATCCTCGCTTGTAGTAAAATTTCCTGGCAACTGTATTTGTAAATCTTACCTCTAAGACGATGTGTTTGACCTCGTAAACTTTGAAGAAATGGTTTTCAATTGCGTCTAATAGCAAATTACCTATTCCATGATGTCGATATTCTTTATCAACTGCAATAGAGACCACATGTGCATTACCCCATTCTAAAACTGTTATTATGTAGCCCAAAACGTAGTTATTTTCATCTAAAGCTACTAAAAAACCGTCTGGACATTTTGAGTGTAAACTCTTTATCAAAAATTCAGGGTATTCGTAATCAAACGATTGTTTTTCAATTTCAAGCACTCGATTTAAATCACATTCTTTAAAACTTCTCAAGGTAATTCTAGACATCATAAATTTCATTCCTGGTGTTATGGTTAGTTACTAAATATTTTAATTTATCTAATTTATCTAATTTATCTAATTTACTTAAATTACTTAGATTATTTTATTCCATAAATTCAATTTTACAATTTCCGTTTTCAATTAACCAATTTGTTAATTCTTCCGCATATTTTAATTTTTTAATTTTTATTTCGTCAGCATTTTCAATTTTATTTTTTAAGTTAGGTCTTGAATAATTTGTAACTTTGGTTCCGAAATCCATTCCGCAAAGTATTATTTTTGAAGGCTTAAATTCATTTGCTAAGAAAATACAACGGTCTCCATCAGTAAAACCACCGTAATTTATGATATTTTTGAATTTTGAAACGTCAGGAACTTGGGAACTACCGATAACGTTTTTGAGCTGACCTAAATATTTCTTAACATTTTCCCCATTATCCCCGTGTGCATGAACTACTACTATTGTCCCTTTTTTTGAGCAATCTATAATTTCATTCATATGACCATCTAAATCTGTAATAATTATATCGGGGCGTATATTATCCTCTAAAAGTGCTTTTGTCGCACCATCTGCAGATATAATGACGTATTTATTATTATTATTATTATTATTATTATTATTACTATTACTATCTTCATTATCATTTTCTAAGTTTTTTAAATTATTAAATTTCTTAGTATGCTTGTTTATAGAAGGCCCTGCACCAAAAACGTAAACTTCATTATTTTGAATTATATCTTCTAAATTGTTTATATTATACTTATTATCGTGTTTTTCCAACAAATTATTTAAAAGTTGGGTTGATTCTAAATCTTTTTGCTTATCAAAACCTAAATCATCCATAATTCTATGATAACAAGAATTCCAAG
Source organism: Methanococcus voltae (assembly GCF_017875395.1). Classification (NCBI taxonomy): domain Archaea; kingdom Methanobacteriati; phylum Methanobacteriota; class Methanococci; order Methanococcales; family Methanococcaceae; genus Methanococcus; species Methanococcus voltae. Next base: position 305,698 of record NZ_JAGGMO010000002.1, read on the forward strand.
TAATTCCATCCAAATTATCCCTTTTTATGATTAATTAATAAATTATAGTGAATTAAAATAAATAATTTAATTACAATATGGATTATATGATATATAAGTCATTATACATAAAATTTAGTTAAATTGTCAATTATTATTTCATGTTATCATTATTTTAGTTTTACGGTATTTTTATTTTATTTCTTTACCATTATTATTCTAAATCTACAATTTCACCTGCTAAACCACGTATTACAACATTTTTATGGTATTTTTTTGCCATATTTCCGATTCTTAAAAGCTCGTCATCAGTTGCAGGCTTCATTTTTTTATATTCTTCCGAACAAGCGTGTTCATTATCGTATTGTTGTATAGCGTACAAATCTGCATCTTTTACAGTCTTTGCTATGTCCATGATATCTTCTTTAGATATCTCCTGTGGTACGTACGTTGTCCTACATTCAATATAAACTCCCGCATCTTTGCAATATTTTATTATTTTTAAAATATTTTCTTTTATATGTTCCTTAAATTTATCATTGGCTTTTTTAAATTCTTCTTCTGATTTACTATTTAGTAGCTGATTTTCATAATTTGTAAATTGTAAATATTTACCAAATCCACATTTTACATCTACTGCTACGTAATCCAATAAATTTTCATCAAGTAACTCTTTTACAGCGTTAGGATTTGTTCCGTTTGTATCCAATTTTGTTTTTAAGTTGTTTTCTCTTGCAATCCTTAAAAGCTCCTTTACACCCTCTAATTGTAAGGTAGGCTCCCCACCACTTATTACAACCGCCTCTGAAAATAATCTATCCATTCCTTTAAAAATTTGCTCTGCAGTCATCTCCTGCATTCGCTCTTGCATATGGTCATAATTTTGACAGTAACCACATTTCATGTTGCAATCTGAAAAAAAAACTACGGAAGAAGGTACTTTTGGATAATCTAAACTTGATAAATCTACAATTGCGGAAATTCTCATAATATCACATCTTATTATTTTTTACATTAAGTTTTTGATTAAAATTATTTGATTAAAATTATTCGCACTAGTGACGACAATCATTATATTTGTGTGGAAACATATGTTATTTTTAGTACAATTTGGTAATTTAACCCATATGTGATAATAATTATTATATTTTATAAATATATTTATTTAAATATGTTTATAGGTACATTATTTTGTAATTACATTAAATTATAAGTTATGTTTTTATAACATTTATACAATAAGTCTATACTTATTAATTATAACTTTAATATAATTTATAGTGATAAAATAATAAATATTAAAGTAATGAAATGAAATAGTTAAATAAAACAATTAAAGTAACTATTAAATTATTGATTGCTAATTATTATTTACTAAATATTAATTATTAAATATTAATTATTAAACTTTTGAAATTTTTAAAATATTGATAATAACTATAATTATTTTGGTGAGAAAATGAAGTATATTTTTGTAACTGGTGGTGTAGTTTCATCTCTTGGAAAAGGGATTACCTCTTCATCAATCGGTAGATTACTAAAAGCGAGAGGTCTAAAGGTTAATATGATAAAAATAGACCCTTACTTACAAATCGATGCAGGTACTATGTCACCTTACGAACACGGGGAAGTTTACGTTACGGAAGATGGGGGAGAAACAGACCTTGATTTGGGTAATTACGAAAGATTTGTTGACCTTGACTTAATAGCGGATAATAACATAACTACGGGTAAAGTCTACTGGAGTGTACTCTCAAAAGAAAGAAGAGGAGACTACCTTGGAAAAACGGTTCAAGTAATACCACATATTACAAATGAAATCAAAGAAAGGATTAAAGCATTAGGTACTGAAAGCGATATCACTATTGTTGAAATCGGCGGTACTGTGGGAGATATCGAGAGTTTACCATTCTTAGAAGCTATTAGGCAATTTAGAAAAGATATCGGAAAAGAAAACGTTTTATACATTCACGTTTCATTATTGCCTTACATTAGAGCCGCAGGTGAATTAAAAACAAAACCAACACAACATAGCGTTAAAGAATTAAGAGGAATTGGCTTACAGCCTGACATTTTAGTTTGTAGAACTGAAATACCAATGGGCGAAAAGATGAGGGAAAAATTAGCTTTATTCTGTGACGTTGAAAAAGAAGCAGTTGTTGAGGCAAGGGATGCAAAAACAATATATGAAGTACCCCTTAATCTTGAAAAAGAAGGAATTGGTAAATTAATAACCGAAAAATTAAAGTTAAACGATGTTAAACCAGAATTAAACGAATGGAGAGCTATCGTTGATAGAATTGTAAATCCAATGAACGAAGTTACCATAGGAATCGTTGGAAAATACATTCAATTGAAAGATGCTTATATGAGCATTACCGAAGCTTTGATACATGCAGGAGCCAAAAACGATTCTAAAGTAAATATTAAATGGATAAACTCTGAAGAATTAGAAAAAGAACCATCAAAATCTTTAGAAACATTAGTTGAAGATGGAAATCTAGATGGTATCTTAATACCTGGCGGATTTGGAGATAGGGGTGTAGACGGTAAAGTTAACGCGGTTAAATTTGCAAGAGAAAATAACATTCCATTTTTAGGTATTTGCTTAGGTATGCAATGCGCTGTTATCGAATATGCTAGAAATGTCTGTGGATTAGAATACGCTAACTCAACAGAATTCGATGAAACTACCCCTTACCCAGTTATAGACTACTTGCCTGAACAACGTGAAATTACGGAAATGGGCGGTACTATGAGATTAGGAGCTTACGAAGCGTATTTAGCTGACGGAACACTTGCAAAGGAACTTTACGGTACCGATACAGCTTGGGAAAGGCACAGACACCGATACGAAGTAAATCCTGAATTCCACGAGGCACTTGTAAACAATGGTCTTGTAATTTCTGGAACTTCACCAGATGGAAAATTAGCAGAATTCGTTGAACTCAAAAATCACCCCTACTTCATAGCTACACAGGCACACCCTGAGTTTAAATCAAGATTTAGTGCTTCTCACCCATTATTTTATGGATTAATCAAAGCTGCTATGGAAAGAAAGTACAAGTTATAAAATTTAATAATTCATAAATATCTCTTTTTTAATTTTTGTATTGTTCGTAAGATATGATAAGATAATTAAATTTTTTGTCATCTAAAAGTATATATAATAATTAAAAACTATTAGTAAAATTATGATAAAAATTTATGATAATAATGTAATAGTATACAAAATTAAGAATGTGGCAAAATAAAATATGATAAAAATACATTAAATATACCTAATCATGAATTGGAGGATTAAACATGTTTAATTCAAAAATGTTTATAGAGGAAACCGTTGAGGAAATAAAAAAAGCTATAAACGGAAGAAAAACCATTATCGCATTAAGTGGCGGTGTTGATAGCTCCGTAGCTTCTGTTTTAGTAAGTAAAGCAGTTGGTGAAAACTTATTAGCCGTATTTGTAGATACTGGCTTAATGAGAAAAAACGAAACTGAGGAAATCAAAAGGATTTTCCAGGATGAAATGGGCGTAAACTTAAAAATCGTTTATGCTAAAGATAGGTTTTTAGGCGAATTAGCGGGAGTTGACGACCCTGAAACAAAAAGAAAAATAATCGGTAGAGTATTCATTGAAATATTTGAAGAAGTTGCAAAAGAAAATGGTGAAGAAGTTTTAATTCAAGGAACAATTGCTCCGGACTGGATTGAAAGTGAAGGAGAAATTAAAACACACCACAACATTGCTTTACCATCAGGAATGGTTTTAGATGTTGTAGAACCTATTAGAGACTTGTACAAAGACGAAGTTAGACAAGTTGCTGTAGAATTAGGTTTACCTGACGCTGTTGCATACAGACAACCATTCCCAGGACCAGGATTGGCTGTAAGAATACTCGGAGAAATTACCGAAGAAAAATTAGAAATTTGTAAGGAAGCAAACGCTATTGTAAGCGAAGAAATTGAAAAGGAAGGACTAGATAAAGAATTATGGCAATACTTTGCTGCAGTCCTTGATACAAAAGCTACCGGTGTTAAAGGAGATATTAGAGATTACAACTGGGTTGTAGCTCTTAGATTTGTTGAATCATTAGATGCAATGACTGCAACAGCTCCAGAATTACCATTTAGTATTATTAAAAGAATTAGTAAAAGAATTACTTCAGAAATTCCAAATGTTACAAGAGTTGTACTCGATATTACCGATAAACCTCCTGCAACCATTGAATTTGAATAAATAATCTTATTACTAATTTTACATTACTTTACTATTTTTTTATCTATTTTATTATTATTATTATTATTATTATTATTATTAGTATATTGTTTAGTATATTGTTTGTTTTCTAAGTTATATTATCTTATTTTAATCCATATATTTTAATAGAAATTGATAGATATTAGATGATAGATATAATATTTATTATTTAATTCATTATTAGGATTTACAAGTAATTTAGGTAATAGAGCGATATTATGAAATTTATAGACTGCAAAATTTTAAGGGTTTATTTAAAAGAAAGTGACAAATTTAATGGGCAAAATATGACCCAAGTTGTTGTAAAATTATTAAAAAGTCACGGAATATCTGGCGCCACAGTTTTCAAGGCACAATGCGGTTATGGTAGGCGTGGAGTATCTAGATTTGATATATTAAGACTTTCTATGAATTTACCGGTTATTGTAGAGTGTATAGATTACGAAACAACTTTTGAACAGGTTCTTCCCGAATTAACAAAAATTGTTGGAGAAAATGGGTTAATTACTATGGAAAACATTCAGGTGGTTAAGGAATGAATTTAAAAAATACGGAAAATAAAATTGAAAATAAAAATAACGAACTAAAAAATAATATTATAAAAACGGATATTTTAATAATTGGTGGAGGAGGTGCTGCTGCACGTGCATGTGTTGAAGCTTCTTCAACTGATTTAAATGTAAACATATTAATAGCCTCAAAAGGATTATTTGGTAAAAGTGGCTGTACAGTTATGGCAGAAGGGGGCTACAATGCTGTATTAAATGCAGAGGATAGCTATGAAAAGCACTACATGGATACAATGAAAGGTGGTGCTTACATAAATAACTCCGAACTTGTTAAAATTCTTGTGGAAAATTCCCCAAAAGAATTAAAAAATTTAGAAAAATTTGGATGTTTATTTGATCGTAAAAACGAAAAAAATGAAGAAAACGAAGAATATATTAATAATAACCCATATAACAGATTCAAAAAGGCACAAAGGGCTTTTGGCGGTCAAAGTTTCAATAGGACTTGCTATGCAGGAGATAGAACAGGTCACGAAATAATGACTGGTTTAATGGAATTTATTGGCAAATTAGACAATGTAAATATTATGGAAGAAGTTATGGCATTAAAACTTATTTTAGACAATGAAAATAAAACCTGTATTGGTGCAATCTTCTTAAATTTAATAACTGGTGAGATATTCCCAATTTACGCTAAATCTGTAATTCTTGCAACAGGCGGAGCTGGTCAAATATACCCAATTACTTCAAATCCAGTTCAAAAAGTTGGCGATGGCTACGCTATGGCTTACGAAATAGGATTGGATTTAATAGACATGGAAATGGTACAATTTCACCCAACCGGAGTTGTAGGTAAGGGTACGCTTGTAACAGAGGCAGTCCGTGGGGAAGGAGGGATATTATACAACAAAAATCGCGAAAGATTTATGGAAAAATACGACCCTAAAAAAATGGAGCTTTCCACTCGTGACGTTGTAGCTAAAGCAATCTACAATGAAGTAGTAAATCTAGATAATGGTCATAATGGGGGCGTTTATTTAGACGTTACCCATCTTGATTCGGAAGTTATCGAAAAGAAACTTGAAACGATGTTTAAACAATTTATGAATTTAGGCGTCGATATTAGAAAAGAACCTATGATTGTCGCACCTACTGCACACCATTTTATGGGCGGTATTGTAATAAATACGGATTGTGAAACAGCTATAGGCGGATTATTTGCTTGTGGTGAAATTGCGGGAGGTATCCACGGGGCTAATAGATTAGGGGGCAATGCTCTTGCAGATACACAGGTTTTTGGTGCCATAGCTGGTAAAAATGCTGTAAATTATATTAAAAAAGATAACTTTGTATCCAATGTGGAAAATGAAAATGAAGATGAAAAAGAAGATTCTAAAACAATAAATTTGGAATTAAAAAAAGTCAATGACGAGATTAAATTGAAAAAAGAGTGCCAAAATGACTATGAAGATGAAAAATTAAATTATTCTAAGTTAATAAACGAATTAAGAAATATTATGTGGAAATATGTTTCAATTGTGAAAAATGAAAAAGGATTATACAAAGCACTTGCTGAATTAGATATTTTAAGTGAAAAATCCAAAAATTTAAACGTTAAAGGACTTTATGACGTACAAAAATACTTTGAATTTAAAAATATGGTATTAGTATCCGAATTGGTCATAAAATCTGCATTATATCGTAAAGAAAGTAGGGGGGCGCACTATAGGGACGATTATCCTACCACTATCGAAAATTGCGTTGGAAATGTGATTATAAATCAGAATGGAATTAAATTTATAAAAAGGGGATAATTTGAGATTTGTACATATTGCAGACACTCATTTAAGTAATAGGCAGTACGGACTCGATGAACGGGAAAAAGATATATACGACTCATTTAATCAGTGCATTGAAAAAATAATAGAGTTAGAACCCGACTTTGTTGTTCATAGCGGTGATTTATTTGATAGATCCAATCCTTCAGTTAATGCGATGCTAACCGCCATTAAAGGATTTGAAGCGTTAAAAGAGAAAAGTATACCGATATATGCCATTCAAGGTAATCACGATATGCCTAGAGATATTTCAAAAGGTAAACCCTACGTAGTTTTAAAAAGAGTCCTTGGAAATGAATATTTTAAGACTTTTGGAAAAAATAATTGTCATATATTGGAAGATATGGGCATATGTGGATTTGATTACTATCCAGTCAACAAAAAATCGATTATTGATGAAAAACTTGAAGATATTGAGAAAAAAATAAATGATATTCATAATGATGGCATTAAAAAGTCCGTTTTATTAATGCACCAAGGATTTAATGGTTTTTTACCACTTGAAGAGTTATGTGAAGTTAATATAGGCGATATTCCAGAGGTGGACTATATTGCTTGTGGTCATATTCATAAGCGAAGCCTTGTATCTTATGATGAAGATTCTAACCATAAATTTAAATCTAAAAATCCGTTGCTAGCTTATCCAGGATCTATTGACTCATTATCCGAAAAAGAATATTACGATTATGAAAAAAACGGAAAAGGCTTTTATTACGTTGATTTTGATAATTGTGACCTTGATAAAAATAATATTGAAAAAATCGATATAAAATGTAGGAAATTCGAAAAAATCGAAGTATATAATCAAATTGATTACAATACATTAGTTAATAATTTAAAAAATTATAATCCAAAAGCTATTGCCATTGGAGAAGTTTGTGAAGAACTTTACGAACCTTTAAAAGCCAAATTAAACGAATATACGTTATATTATCGATTGATTAGGAAATCTGATTATGAAGTAGATATATCTGATATAAATGAAACAAACATTCAAAAAGTTTTTGAGGATTATGTTTATTCAAAAGGCTTAGATGTTAATTTTGTAGATAATATAAACCATAAAATGAATTCCGAAGAAGAAAATTATATGGAATATGTAGAAGACTATTATACGGCGAATTTCAAAAGTGATATTATTGAAAGATTTATGGAAAAAAGTACTGAGGAAGTTATTGGCGAAAGTATTAACGAAGATATTGAAGATTCTAGTCAAAAAACTACTCAAATGAAACTAGATAACAAAAATTAAAGTTAAATTAAAGTTAAATTAAAGGGATATTATGGATAAAACCGAAAATAGTCAAAATAGTCAAAATTACGCTGATAGTTCGAATACTGAAAATCAGGATGCTCCGAAAAAAGAATTAAAAAAATATTCAATATTGTTGGATACAAATTTTTTAATATATTCATTTAAACAGGGTATCAATATAACATATGAATTAGAGCGCGTAATCCCAGTTAATGGAGAAATAATAATTTTGCAATGTGTTATTGATGAATTGAATAAGCTTAAAAAAGAATTAAAAGGAAAAGAGAAATTAGCAATTAATTTGGCTCTAAAATTAGTTAGCAGGTATAAAATTGTAGACTACTCTGAAGGAAAATACGCCGATGAGATGATAGTTAACTATATTAAGACTCATAAAAACTGCATTGTAGGAACTAACGATAAAATTTTGAAAAAATCGATTATGGACTTGGGAGTTCCAATTATATTGATAAAACAGCAAAAATATTATGAATTGCAGGGTTATTTATAAAATTTAAAACTTAAAACTTAAAATTTAAGTGTAAAATTTAAGTATAATTGTAATATATTTAATATTTAATTTGCTTCGGAAATTGTTATTTTAGAGTCATCTCCCTTTTTAGTAAGCCTTATTACTTCGTTTGCAATTTCCTCCATTTCATGATGGTGTGTGATTATAACAATCTGATTTATCTTTTTTATACTTGAAAAGATTGTTAATAAATTTCTCCTTCTATCTTCATCCAAGTAAGCAGTAGGCTCATCTAATATAATACATTCCATATTATCACATATTGCGTTTGCAATACCCAATCTAAGTGCTAAAGCCACAGCAACTTGTTCCCCGCCACTCATATTACTTACAGGTATTTCATCAACTATTAAATCGCAATCTGGAGTTATTTGAATATGGGAATATGGCATACCGAATTCTGAAAATATTTCGTTTGCATGTTTTTGTATTAAAGGAATATACATTTCCCTAATATGTTTTTGAACGCCATCCCTGGAAAATACTTCCCTAACTTTAGTTAAATAGTTTTTAAAGTACTTCAATCTGTTTAATTCATCTTTCTTTTGAGTATTATCATCTAAATTTTGTTTAAAGTGTTTATTCTCATTTTCTATGTTGACAATTTGTGATTGGATTTTTTGTATTTCTAAATTAATATCATATACTTGCTGCTTCAATGCTTCATTTTTGCTTCTGAATAGTTCGTGCTCTTCTTTTGAGTAATTTAAAGCATTTATTTTGTAAATTATTTCTTTATTATTATTTTCTATTTCCATTATGGACTCATTTGTTAAATTTAGCAAATTATTGATTAATTCTTCAAATTTAACTATTTTTACATCTATTTCATTGTTGTTATTCAATAATTGATCCATAGGGGATTTTTCAAAATATTCATAGTACTTTGAATTATTTGAACAGTAATTTGAAATATATGTATTAATTATTGCCTCAGAATTCTTATAAAGCTCATAATCAGGAGTATAAGTTTTCAATTCTGATTCCAAACTATTTTTATCGTTTAAGTTATTTTCATAATTATGATATTTGGTTTTTAAATCTTTTGAAGCTATTTCTTTTAGGATATCTGTAATATCACATAATATTTTATTTAAACCTTGTAAATATTTCATTTTATCCTTTAAAGCGTCTAATGAGTTCTTTAACTCCACTTTAAAGCTTTTTAAAGTATTTATATTTATTAAATTATCTTCTAGGGCATAATTTATCAAAGACAAGTTATTTGATTTAGTTAGTATTTCCAAAAATTTTTGAATTGTTTCGTCCTTTTTAGCTTCTAATTCATTTGTTTTGGTATTGCCATTCTTGCCATTATCTTTATTTTTCAAATAATTTTCTGCATAAACATATTTTGTATAGTTATCTTTAATAGACTGTTGATTACTAATTAATTCAGCTTTTAAAGCTTTTAAATCATCTAATTCTCCATTTAACCTGCTTTCATTTTGTAAATTTTGTAAATTACTAATTTTTTCATCCAGTTCTAGTTTCAAATTGATTTCTGATTCTTTTTTAGAATTTAATAATGCTAATTGAGTTTTTAAATTATTTAATTCATTTAATTTAACCTTTGCAATGGTTAAATCATTTGAAATCTTTTCCATGTTGTTGATACATTTATTTAGTGCTTCTTTGTAATTTTCAATTAACTTGCTGTTATTTGAGATGATTTCGTTCTTCTTTTCGTCAGATAATTCAGTTCTACAAGTAGGGCATACTTTTTTATCAGAAATACATTTTAATTCACTATTTGAAGTCATTAATTCATTTATTTTAATTTCAAGATTTAATTTGTTAGATACCAAGCTATTCAACTTTTCATTGTTTAGACTTATATCTTGCTCAATGTTTTCCAGGTTAGTTAGTTTTTTTTCAATATCATTAATCTGTATTGTTTGTTTGGTGTGCTCCATTAGTGTATTCTCTAAATTTTTAATTTCTTTCTGGATATCTGCGATACGTCTAGATAAAATCGTTGAATTACTTGTTTTTTCATTTAAATCATCTAATTTTTTAGATAACTCTTCATATTTTGCATAATACTCTTTATTTTCTTCCACATTTGATTTCTGAGTAGCTATTGATTCTAATTCATTTGTAATAATTTCTAACTCATTTAATAGAATATCTAATGATTTATCAAAATTTTTAATGGATTTGGTATTTTTTGCAATTTCGCCCATTTTTTTAATGTTTTCCGCAATTAAAACTTCATTTCTTGACATATTTAATAAATCGGTGCTTTGAACGTTACTGGTAGTACCATTATTAATAGAACTAATATCACTATTGTTGTTATTACCATTATTATCGTTATTACTAGTATTATCGTTCGTATATTCGTTATAAGACTTTATTAGGTAAGATAAATTAGATTTTAATTCTTTATATCTGTTGTAAAGCTCTTTGTTATCTTTATTATACAGTTTTTCATTTAATAAATCCATTTTTTCCATTAAAAGGGTACATTTTTTGTAATTTTCTTTCTTTTCAAGTATTTTAGATTTATTATCTATTAATGTGGTCATATCATCTGATAAATTAGACATATTATTATTCAGTTTATCAACTTCTCGATTATTTGATAGCAAATTTAAATTATATTCTTCATTTTTTTCACTATTTGCTTTTAAAATATCTAACTTAATTAAAATATCTTTTTCAGTGGATTTAAGATTTTTTAAATCATTTGATTTTTCAGCTTTTTCATTGTTGTAATTTTGAATTATTTCGTTATTTTTTGAAATAGATTCGTAAATAACTTCTTCGTCCGCTAAATTATTATTTAACGTCTTTATTTTTTCATCGTATCTATTTATAATTTCTTTCATTTTTTCGTGGGCTTTAGCATATTTCTCCACGCCCAAAATTTTGTCTATGACATCCTTTCTATTTCGAGGGGCTAAATTAACCAAATTTACGATATCTCCTTGCTTAATATATATTGCATTTGAAAAAACGTTATTATCCATTTCTAAAATCTCTTGAACCTTGGCGTTAACGTTGGAATTATTATCTGCTAGGATATTATCGTTTATATTGTCTTTTAAAAACAATATATTTTCGGATTTGGTTGATTTTCGATTTCTTTGACGTATAACAGTGTAAGTTTTTCCCCTAACTTCAAAAGTAAATGAAATTCTAAAGCTGTCTGCCTCATTTTTTATCATATTTTGCAAACTGTAGTCCTTACCCGAAGGGGCGAATAGTGCATAGTTGATTGCTTGAAAAATGGAAGATTTGCCACTACCATTTTTTCCCACAATTGTTGTGATGCCATCTTTGAATTCAATTTTGCTATTCCTGTGACTTCTAAAATTTTGAAGTTCTAAACTCTTTAATATCATAATTTGCCCCATTATTATGTCATAAAAGTAAAATAACTTAAATATATTTTATCATAATTATAATAATTATCATAATTTATCGTTTTTAGAACATTTTAATTTCCATTCATTGTATTATACTTTATATACAAAAAACAATAAAAACATATTTAGTATAAATTATTGAAAAAGATAATTTATACATTTTCATCTGACATTTATTTAATTTATTATCTCATCACGTTATTATAAAGTTTATGAAATTAATCGGAAAGGAAATACAAAATAGAATATATATTATATATAGTATAATCTATAGTCTATTTAAAATTTAAACTAATAAAACAAAAAACAGCATATAACTTAAAAAAATTGGGTAAATAGTGTCCAATCAATGAATAACTTGTAAAATATGATTAAAAAATTGAAATACCTTGAATACAATATTAAGAATTATTGTGAAAGACGAAATAAAAAAAGAATATGTATGGGTTAACTTAATATTAGTATATATTAATATTCAAATATACTGATATATAAATTATAAGATAACCATACTGCAAATATAATGTAAATACAGATCAGATATAACGTAAGTATAGTAAGTATATTAACAGTTCAAAGTAAAATTTATCAAAATTATCAAGAGGATTATTATGGATTTAGGTACAAGCAAATATATAATATATGCAGAATTATTGGCTGATGGATACGTTGAAAAACACGACGTTATCGGTGCTATATTCGGTCAGACAGAAGGTCTTTTAAGCAACGAATTAGATTTAAGGGACTTACAAAAAAGTGGAAGAATCGGTCGTATAGATGTAGAACTTGAAAATATGGGTGGAAAATCTCTTGCAAAAATTACGTTACCATCGAGTTTGGATAAGGTCGAAACGTCGATACTAGCCGCTACGCTTGAAACTATAGATAGAGTGGGTCCTTGTTTAGCTACTGTCAATATTAAAAATGTTGAAGATATCCGGATATCTAAAAGACATTACATAACCGAACGTGCTCAAAATATCCTTAAGAAATTAATGGATGAAATGGTAGATTCTTACGAAATAACCGATGAAATAAAAGAATCCCTAAGAGTACAGGAAATTATGGAATATGGCGAGGAAAACTTACCTTGTGGACCAAATGTAGTGCATTCTGATGCAATAATTGTGGTTGAAGGTAGAGCCGATGTTTTAAATTTATTAAGATGCGGAATTAAGAATGCCGTAGCTGTCGAAGGTACATCCGTTCCAAAATCAATTATAGAGTTAACCAAAAGAAAAACTACCACCATATTTACCGATGGAGATAGAGGTGGAGAACTTATATTAAAAGAATTGTTACAAACTTGTGATGTGGATTATGTTGCAAGAGCCCCATATGGTAAAGAAGTTGAAGAAACCTCCAAAAAAGAAATATTAAAATGTTTAAGGTCTAAAATACCAATAGAACAGTATAATATAAATATGGAAGAAGGTAAGACCGATAAGTACGAAAAACACGAAAAAACATATAAAACTAGCAGTAACAATGGTAACGGAAATAACGGTAGAGAAGCTAAAAAGATAGAAGAATTTATCCCTCAAAGCCCAAAAGATAAAGATAAAGATAATGAAGGTTTTGGTTACCACAAGTATAAAAAAGAGCTAAATTCTAATTTAGAGCATATAAAAGAAAATTTCGGAAAATCTCAAATATTAAGTGAAAAATCTGAAAAATTCGAAAAGGCTCATCCTGTAAAAGATTACTTAAAAGGCGAAGGAATAATCGACGTTGACAAATTAAATGAAGAGTCAAAAATAAGCGAAGATAGTAAAAAAAGTGAAGATATTAATGCAGGTAAAGCCTCAAAAAGTGCAGGTATGACTGTTGAAGTAAAAACTGAGGACTTAAGGGCTAAAGAAAAAGATAATTCTAAAACTGAAGTTTCAAAAAAGAATATATCAGAAATAGAAAATAAAAAATCTGGAAAAGCAGGCTTAGACGCTCAAATACAACAGAACGGCGAAAAAGCTAAAAAAATAAAAGCCGATAAAGTTTTAACAGATTCTAAGATATCAAAGGAGTTTAAAATTAAGGAATCAGAAGAACTTAAAACTAAAGAACCTATCGGGGCAGAAGACAAATTTGGACGTAATATTGGAAATATCATAAGTAAAGATTCAAAAAATAAAGAATTAGTTGAAAAAATAGAATCTGCCGAAGAAGTAACGCCATTAATCGATATTAATGACATCAACAGTGTAAAATCCATTGTAGACAAAATTCAAGGAACTGGAATGGTTAGTCTAATCCATGAAGGTGTGGAAAAGCTCATAAATATGGATGAATTGGTAGATAACCCAGAAATTAAAGATAATGATATTATAATTTTGGATTATCCGATAAATCAACAAATTGTTGATAAATTATATGATAAAACTAAATTAATTATCGGTAAAAACGTTAATGTATCAAAAAGACCTTCAGAACTTAGATTACTTTCATTCAATGAATTGAAAGCATAAAATAATAGCTAAATAAATAACTTACTAAATAACTACTTTACTAAATAAGTAAAAAAATAGAATATATTAATTTTTTTTATTAAATTTTTATTAAATTTAAGTATATTTTGTTATTTTTAATTATCTTTTTTTCCTTGCAATTTCTTTCCCAATTTTTTCCCCAGTATCTTTTAACCTACTTGCCACACTTCTTGGAACGTCGCCTTTTTCAGATAATATCTTTCCGATGATACTTGACAATAAAAATATTGCGTAAGTATGTTCTGATTTAGTTCTGTGTATATGGTGAGGTCTGATGTTCAAGCTATCGTATTCCTCGAAACTGTCCCCTAAAGTATCTTCACCAAAAGTAGTGTAAAGATCTTTTCTCATATATACTAAAAGCTGATGTAATTGAATTAATTCATCCTTATGCATTTAACCACCATGATAATATAGTAAACAAAATAAAAAATACTAAAAATATATAATATCGTAACTACTTATGGGTTAATTTTATTTATACATTTAGTAGTATTCTTATTATATCATATTGTTTTTAGATTAATCATATTTAAGCATATCTTATATATTAACCCGTTTTATGAAAAATACACTCAAAAGTAATATATTTATGATGTCAATTAATAATAACATAACTTAAGAAAAATAATAAAATAATAAAATAATAAAATAAAACTAAAAATAAAAATTGATATATTAAATTATTATTTAATTTCTGGAACTACTGCCCTTACAAATTCTTTTTTACCTTTTGTTAAATCCATTGTAGCGTCAATACCCATTTTCGCAGTCAATTTCATCTTGTGGTCTGCAGAAGGGTCTAATGATGAGCCTTTTGCACCATCAATGATTATAACATCTCTTGAACTTTGAACTCTTGTAGCTATTGCATATTCAACATCTACGGGGTTGTATATGTCTATATCATCATCCACAATTACAACGTGCTTCAAACTTGGGTGTGCGGCTAAAGCTGCTAATATTGCATTCTTACCGTCGCCTTGTGTTTTTTTATCGATGGACACAACTGCGTGTAACCAGCAACAACTACCTTCAGTTAAAGCTACATTCTTAACAGATGGCACTGTGTTTCTAATTCCTTTGAACATTCTAGGTTCTTGAGGTAAACCCATTAAAATTTTGTGCTCTGTTCCGCCAGGCAATAATGCGTGGAATATTGGATCTTTTTTTGTCCTAAGTCCAGTTACTTTAATAACAGGTTGCTTTCTTATAACGTCGTATGTTCCGGTAATATCAACAAATGGACCTTCGTCGTCATTTTTATTTGTTATTTTACCTTCGATTATAAATTCAGCTTCAGGAATTTCTAAATCAACAGTTTTACCCTTTATAGTTTTAATAGGCTTATTCATGATTGCAGAAGCATATTTTAATTCGTTGAAGGACACATCTCCGGAGGTTGACGCAGCTAAGAGTAAAGCAGGTTCTACACCAATTGCTATTGCGACGTCTATGCCTTCTTTGCCTTCAGTTATTGCGTTTTCAATATTTTTATGATATATATAGTGAAGATGTCTTTGTTCAACCATTCTTATGACCAAATTTCCATCAGGTCTTATTAAAATTCTGTGGATTGAAGCATTTACGCCCTCATCTTTATCCTTAACAATTACGATACCTGAAGTTAAGTAAGGTCCTGCATCTTCACCATAATAGGTAGGAATCGGGTATTCAGTTATTTTTTGCACTTCATCGTCTATATATTCTTTCTCAAGTTCTGCATCCAATACAAGTTCCCCGTTTGGCTCGTTTTCCATTGCTTTAATCATATG
Source organism: Methanococcus voltae (assembly GCF_017875395.1). Lineage (NCBI taxonomy): Archaea > Methanobacteriati > Methanobacteriota > Methanococci > Methanococcales > Methanococcaceae > Methanococcus > Methanococcus voltae. Next base: position 321,706 of record NZ_JAGGMO010000002.1, read on the forward strand.
ATTCATTAAGTCTTCAGGCTTTATATTCAAACTTTTTGCAACATTCTCACGGGTGCATAAGTTACCCACTACTTTATAACCGTTTACATTTTCAATCATAACTGTATTGGCAGTACCTTTGTCGTTATCGTTTAAAACCTTTGAAATTTCGAACACTTTGTTTGCAGAATCAATTTTTACTTTATCCAATGAATTTATAAATTTTCTGTAATCGCTTTCCATATTTTCCACTACATCACTACTTTTTTAATGAATATAATTTAATAAATTTATTAAAAATATACTATTTATAATTAAGGTGTAATCTCAGAGATAATGAAAAATAAAATCTAAAATTTAAAGATAAATATTTAAGATTATGTATTAAAAATAGAATAAGAAATAAAAAAAATAAAAAAATAAATTTAAAATAATAAAAGTTAAACTAATAAAAAAGAGTAAAAAATAAGAATTAATTTGTATAGTCACTATTATCTCTTTTTTTACCATCTTTTGGATATTTCAATTTCCAACCTTTTTTAACCCATTCGTCATCATAATTATTTTCTTCAGCCCATTGTTTTAAAAAGCTTTCCCATTTATTCCATAATTCTGCATAATTACGTTTTATTAATTCAATTTCACCGGTTTCCATTGCTGGACACATGAAACAACCTACCCTATCGAAATTTTGTTCATAAAGTACGTTATATGGTGCGTCATTTCTTAAAATGTAAATCCAAACGTGCATAGCTGTCCACTCTAATATAGGAGCTGCTAATGTTTGTTTTTTAATATTTGGGCTTTGCCAAATTCTTGGTTTCTTTGAACGGTTGATAGATTCATACTTTCGTAATCCTACAAAAGTAAGGCAACCTTTAGGGTATTTAGCATCTATTAAAGCACCTAATGGTCTTAATTTACATTCTTCACTACACCATCGATTATCTCGGGAAGGTGGACCATATGTTTTAACTAATTCCCAGAAATCACTTGATTTAGTTCTTAATATTTCCTTACCATAGTGTTTTTCCATTGTATCGATGTTTTCGAGCGTTTCGTCAAATTCAATACCTGTATCATTGAAAAGTATCTCATAAGATGCTTGAGATTTTTCAATTTCAGGGTCGTTATTAAATGCGTTTCTTGCAAGTAGATAAACTACTAAACTGTCTTTACCGCCAGAATATGCAACTGTTGGAGGTAAATTTATTTTTTCAGCAGTATTTCTCATGAAACCCACTGCTTGTGTTTCAAATTTATCCATTGGTGTTTTATTTGCTTCCACCATTGTTTTAAAGTCTGAAGTTACAGGATTCACGTTTGCAGGTTTTGGCTCTTCTGATTTCCTAACTTTTGCAATCATTCCTTTTTGGGCGTCTATCATTTCTTTATAGTCCATTCTTGCTCTACCGACACCTAAAATATCCATTTTACTAGCATCTATTTCAAGTGGGGTTTTTTCCAATAAATCAGTGTAAACTCCATTTATATCTCCATATTTTGATATTAGTTCTTCGTTTTCAACTAATATGATTACGTCGTCATCTGTTTTGATATCTGATGAAGCATAAGCTAAACCTGGTCTTAATATGGAAGCTCCTTTTAAAATATATGGAGGTACATCGTGCTTAACAACGATTATTTTTTTATTTACTGTTTTTATAAATCTTCTTGCACCTTCAATTGTAGGAATAACTTTCCATTGACAGCCTTTTTCGTTATAATTTAAAATACCGACTACTTGCCCGTCTAAAATTATTTCCTGCATATATTCGGTGCCTGGTACCTTATTTACCAAAGCTACTTTATTTTCAAAGATATTTTCAGTTATTCCGAATTGATTGTGTAATGTTTCATTGATAAGTGTTATATCATTCTCAAATGCAGGTCTTGCATCTGCTGGAGGGGTTACTTTTACTTCAAATGTTTTATTACCACATTTTGAACATTCCTTGTCCAAAACTGGCACGTTACATGTTTCACACCATCTTAAATGGATTTTTCCCAAAACTGTTTTCATAAATTCACCAAATAATTAAATAAATACTAAAGATTCCATATTTATCATATAGTTTTATTTTTACTATTTTTATTCTATTTTTTATTCTATTTTTTATTCTATTTTTTATTCTATTTTTTATTTTATTATCATATTGTTTTATTTTTAATTTTCTTCTTGTTCTTTTTGCCCTAATTCCTTTTTTAACAACAATTCTTCAATGTTACTAATTTCATTTTCTCTTGCATCGGTTGCAGGGAATTTTGGCACTGCAAAACAGTGCAATTCCTTACTTGTTGATATCTTAAGTGTACCTATTTTATCGGCTAACTTCATTATTTCAACCTTATCAAAACCGATTAAGGGTCTTAATACTTGTAAATTTGTGCAATTACTGATTACCCTCAAATTTTTAAGTGTTTGAGAAGCTACCTGTCCCATATTGTCTCCATTTACCACTGCATCGCATTTATACTTGTATGCAAATTTTTCGGCAATCTTTAGCATTCTTCTCTTGCAGAATACACAGGTGTATTTTTCTTTTTTCAAATCCGTTAAATTATCTTTTATATCCTTTAAAGTTTCTTTAAAATCTACTTCAATATATTTTAAGCTTGGATCGTAATCTTTTAAAACTTCAACCAATTTTTGAACTTTTTCTGAACCTTCTTCAGAAGTTTTCATATGTAAAAGTACTAATTTACAGCCTCTTTTAGCCATCATAAATGCTGAAACTGGGCTGTCTATGCCATCAGAGGTTAAAACCAATACTTTTCCTTGTGTACCCACAGGTAAACCGCCGATACCATCTAAACGTTCACTGAATATGAATGAATAATCGTTTAATAATTCTATATCAATTGAAATATCTGGGTTAACTAAATCAACTTTTAAGTTGTATTTACCACCCATTTCGCCACCTACTGCCATATTAACTTCCAATGAATTCATAGGGAATTTTTTTTGCATCCTTTGGGTTTTAATTCTAAAAGTTGTCTCTTTGGTATTATTATTATTGGCGTTATTGTTACTTATATCATTTAATCGTTTTTCTACTTCTTCGAAAGCTTTTTCCTTTATTTTTTCAATTGTAGGTTCCATTATTACAGTGCATGGACTAAATGAAACTATACCTGGAGTTCTAGCCAATAAATCTTTTAATTTATCGGTGTTTTGTTCCTCAGTTGCTACAAGTAATCTAGTATGTAATAAATACACGTTTGCTTTGAAATTGTGCATTTCACAGACTGATTTGATATTTTTTGCAAGTAAACGCTCAAATCGGTGCATAGTTTGTCTTGATTTTGTACCAATTTCCCCGTATCTTAATATAAAATATTTTAAATTTAAATCTTCATTATCTATTTTTTTATTTAACTCGTCTATTTGTTGTTTTTTTATTTCCTGTCGAGTTGATTGTTTTTTTACTTGTTTCACTTGTTCAGGGTTTTGTTGAGGGTTGCTATCCAATGTTTCACATCCTGTAGTCTAACTTATATTCATAAATTGTGTATATTATTAAATGATATTAATTATCAATTAAATTAAGAAATTATAATAATTATAATAATTTTTAAAATAGATTAATATAAAAATGGATTATCAAATATATAAAGATTTATTTAATTGAATTAATTTCGTAAAATAAAGTCTGAAGTCTAAAAATAAATAAATAATAAAAAAAATGAAAACTGAAAAATGAAAATAAAAAAATAAAGTTGTGGGCATTTAATGGGTAATATTACATATATTCTATTATATTATTGCTATTTGTCATATATTTCATTTAACATAATTTTTGGGCATATAATATCATATAATTTAAAATTATTCAAATGGGGATTTGAATATTATTATTTTATTATTTAATTGCATTTGCTAATTTTTTACCAATATCGTAGCAATTTCCTAACTCTTCTTCATCAGGGATGTAGTATAATTCGTAATTATCTAAAACATCGAATCCCGCTTCTTTTAACTCGTCTGCAATGAACTCAATAGCTCCCCCTCTTCCACCCATTGAACCAAATACAACGGATTTCTTTTTGTAGCCCGTTCTTGCAAATCTTAAACCTTTGATATAGTACATTAAATCTCCGATACTTGGGTATGGTACATCATTAATTGTAGGAATACCGAATAAGACTGCTTTACTGTCCAACATATCCTTTACGATTTCACTTCTTTCATCATTATGTAGATTGTACATAACAACGTCGATACCTTCACTCATTAAACCTTCTGCCAAAGCATGTGCCATTTTTTGAGTTGAACCGTGCATTGTATCGTATACGATTGTAGCTTTGTTTTCACATTGACCAGTTGCATATTTTTGGTATTCGCCAATAGCTTTCATTGGTTCAGTCCAAATTTGACCGTGTGATGGAGCTATCATTTTTATTTTATCGAGTAAACCTAATTCGATAACTTCATTGAACTTTTTAAGTACTAATTTAGACAGTGGAGTTATTAAGTTAGCGTAAAATTTCTTATTTGCATCGAGTAAAATGTTTTCAGGTATTTCATTATCGTATCTTTCAGAGAAACAAAGGTGTTGTCCGAAAGCGTCATTTGAGAACAAAATCCCTTCTTCGTTGTACATTGTAAACATGCTGTCTGGCCAGTGTAAAAGTGGAGCTTCTAAAAATGTTAATGTTTTACCGCCCAAATCTAAAGTTTCAAGAGATTTTATAACTTTGAAATTTGCACCTTTTAAAGCAGGGTAATGTTTTAACAATCCTTTAACTGCTACTTCTGTACAGTATATCGGTGCTTCAGGGAATTTTCTATGAGCTTCCACTAATGCACCACTGTGATCTTTTTCAACGTGGTTTTGAACAATTGCATCGATTTTGAAAGGTTTTCCTTCTTTTTCACATGCGTCTTTGATTCTACCCCACATCTGTGCTGATTGCCCAGGGTATGTGTTATCTATCAAAACGGTTTTATCTTCACCAAATACCAAGTATGCGTTGTACGTTGTACCTTTTAATGTGTAACCATGGTACATTCTTATATCCCAATCCATGACACCAACCCAGTAAGTGCCATCTGCTATTTTAAAAGCGTCTGCTTTCATAATCGCTTCACCTCAAATTTTTATGGAGTATTGATATAGTGTAAAATTTACTGTAATATTGTAATAATTTATTATGCTAACCATTTTCTAAATAATATCTATGTACATACTCTATATATTATATTTATGGTGTGTAATTCGTCTTTTTTTAAAAAAAATTAACGAATATCGGATTATGTGTAAATAACGCCCTTTATTCGATAATTATTCATTATTATCCCCTATTATTCATGAATTTTAACAATTATATTTATATATGTTAATTGATTAATTAATTATTTTGTGATTATATATTTATGATTAAATTTATGATTAAATTTATGATTAGATGATACAGATGTACTTATATGTAAAGCGTACAATATAAAATTTAAAATTAATATTAAAATTAATACTTACAAAAAATAATTATTATTTGGTGAATTTATGAAAAGTTGTGATAATTATAAAGTCGATTACTCAATTGATACTAAGGAATTGAAAAAATACTGTAATCCATCGTATGTTGTAATAAGGGACGATAAATTAATTGTTTCGAACAAAAGATATGCAAAATTATCCAAAGAGAAAATGAAGAATATCGAAAAAGATTTCGGAATACCTGTTGTTTATTCTCGAGTTTATGAAGAAATTTCTGAAAAAATGGGTAGGTTTGTAGCAAAATACAATATTATAAACCCGCGAAATAACATTGTGGTTGGGTTAAGTGGTGGAAAAGATAGTCTTGCACTATTACACCTTTTAGAGCCATATAGACGTAAGTTTGGTATATCTATTACTGCAATAACTGCCGATTTAAATATTGATGGAAAAAGACCTTGGGGCAATATTGAAGAAAACCCTCATTTAAAAAAGGTACATGAACAATGTGAACACTTACGAATACCCCATAAAATAATTAGTCATTGTGGAAACGTTGTGGAAATGTCAAAATATTTGACGGAAAATGCGAAGGTAAAAGGTATAGAATATTCGCCTTGCTTCTCTTGTTCACTTACAAGAAGACATATAATTACAAATTATATCCATGATAATTGTGAAACAGACTTAAGTAACGAAAATAGTAAAAATAACCATAAGAATTATAAAGTAGCTTTTGGTCATACTCTTGAAGATAATTCAGATACAATACTTGCCAATATGTTTAAGGGTGATAAAATAAAATCTTTAGCACCTATCAAAGAATTTACGCCTATGAATGTGCCTTTTGACGAATTTGGTTTCAATTTGGATTTAAAACCTTGCACGATTATAAGACCGATATTAGCAATTAAGGAAGAGAAAATAGTTAAGGCACTTGAAGAATGTGACATTTGGTATTATAAAGATAAAGATGAATGTCCATACAGTAGGGCAAACGGTGACGGAATTAGGAAAAGAGCTCACTTTGTATTAAAAGACCTTGAAAAAAGTATTCCAAATGTTCGGGAAATGGTTATATCATCCACTTTAAAGACAATTGGTGATGATTTCGAATAATTAACCTTAAAGGTTAAAGCCTCAGAGCTCATACGGTTCATCATACATACTTTAAATTTAAAAATATCTTAAATTTAAAATATTCAGGTAGCTTAATTCATCATCGGCTTAATGTATTATACTGTATTTTAATATAGTACTTATTTAATTTTATTTACTTTTATTTTTCATTTTAAATATAAATAATTAATAGATTTAATTAACAGATTTAATCATTTAGATTATATTAGATAGCAGTATTTTAAAATATTTTTAACATATATTATAAAAATATAAATAACATATTTTATTGTTCTTATTTATTATAAATTATAAAAATATAAGGGAAATTATGAAATTTTTAATACTCGATGGATACACGGACGAACCTGCAGGACTTGGAGTTCCACCATATCTGGGCACTTACCCGAGATATGTTGCAGGTGTATTATACAAATATAAACAAGATGTTAGTTACACGACTATAGATAAACTTAGGGAAGATTTAAAGGAATATAATGGCAAAGGAATAGATTATTTAAATAAATATGATGCAATAATCGCTATTTGTGGATTCCATACGCCTGGAAAATACATAAACGCAAATCCTGCAACTCTTAGGGAGTTTGTTTCGATTATGCACAGCTTTAAGGGTTATAAGATGCTTGGAGGCCCTGTGGCCACCAAATTTGGGTCTTCGATGGAAGGGGGTAAAATACATAACGATGATAATTTAAAATATTTCTTTGATTTTGTAGTTGAAGGAGATATTGAGATTGTATTAAACGATATAATTTCTGAATTTATAGAGAATAAATTAATCGATGCAAATAACAAAAAGAATGTTATTTCAAAAATTAATTCAAAAGTTAATCCTTTAAAAACACGTGAATACGACGAAATTAGAGAATTTGCAATATTGGGGGCAAATATTGTAAAAATGCACCCTAACTATCCAAATATAATATTAGAACTTGAAACATATCGGGGTTGTTCTCGTGCTTTAAGTCTTGAAGGAAATGATTTTGATAATGATAATTCTGATAGTAATTGTAATAACAGTAATTGTGGATGTAGTTTTTGTACAGAGCCTAAAAGGTATGGAAGTCCAAAATTTAGGGGAATTTCAGATATAATTGAAGAAGTAAAAGCACTAGCACAGAGTGGCGTTAAATATTATAGAATAGGTCGTCAACCGTGTATGTTTTCTTATATGAGCGAAGAATCGGAGAAATATGAAATTCCAAAACCAAACCCTGAAGCACTTGAAAAACTGTTTAAAGGAATACATGAAGTTGCAAATCCTAAGGTATTACATATTGATAATGCAAATCCCTCTGTTATTGCACGTCATGAAGTTGAAAGCAGAGCAATTGCCAAAACACTTGTGAGATATTGTACGGGGGGCAATACTGCAGCTTTTGGGGTTGAAAGCTTTGATAGGAAAGTTATTGAAAAGAATTGCTTACTTACAGAACCGGAAGATGTATTTAAAGCTGTTCAGATATTAAATGAAGAAGGGGGGAAAAGAAGCGATAGCGGTCTTCCTTATTTATTACCTGGTATAAATCTATTATTTGGACTTAAAGGGGAAAATAAAAATACCTTTGAAACTAACTACGAAAATCTTAAGGAAATATACGATGCAGGTCATATGTTAAGAAGAATAAATATACGTCAGGTTGTGCCATTCTTTGGAACGAATATTACCGAAAAAGATATTAAAAAGGCTCAAAAATTCAGACATAAGTTTTTGACATTCCGTGAAAAGATTAGAGATGAAATAGATAACCCAATGTTAAAACGAATGGTTCCTAAAGGGACAGTTTTGAAAGATGTATTCGTAGAACTTAAGGAAAAAGATAATCTGTATTTTGGTCGGCAGTTTGGAAGTTATCCCCTACTTGTTGGCATAGATACATCAAATCAAGAGGATAAGGAGACTATCGAAATAGGAAAATACTTTGATATTGAGGTAACGGATTATGGTAAAAGGTCTATTACAGGGAAAATCATTAAAAAATAGTTTATTATCCATTTTATTAATAATTTTATCTTTAAATTTTTCATTATTATGTAGCGGTTGTATAGATAACCCTAGCAATAAAATATCAAGTTATATTTATGAAGTTAATTTAACTGACGAAAAAGTTGAAAAGAATTATTTATTAAATTTAACATTTTACGATAATGAAAAAGTTAATATAAATTTGAAAGATTTGGGGTTAAATAAATCAAACCAAATACAAATACCGTATAAATTTGAAAATAAAAGTAATATGTATGCCATATCATATTTGTTAAAAGATACCAGTTCGGGAATTGATATAAATGTCCAAATAGATAAGAATAACGGCACATTATATTTAAAATCTAACTATCTTTCTAAAAAAGGCATATTTCCAAACAATACTAAATTTAATGTTTTAAATGTGGAAAATAACATTTAATCATAATATTCTTTATTTTATAAGCATATAAATACGAGTTTATCTGTTAATCTCATTTATTATACCTTATTTTTTATAAAATCTACTATAAATCTAATTTTAATACTGAATTAGTATATAAAATTTTAAATCCTATCTTTTTTAGCTATAAATACTATAGAACCTTTTATAGGGGTATTCCTATTCATTTTATAAATCTTTGTAAATAAAGCAGATTATATAAAAATATGACTTTTTAAGGGTTTTCAAAATTAATAGTATATAAGCTTTTTCCCATAATTATATAAATGGTAAAAAATAAAATAAAGACTATGTTTTTAATCGTGATTTTAAAAAAAATCGTTTTTAAAATTATATTTAAAATTGTTTTTTGACTTATCAGTTAAATTTACATAAATATGGAAAATTAATGACTAATTTAAAAATCCATATTATTATTTTAGAGGAGATTTAATGACACTTATTGAAGTAAATAAACTATACAAGATTTTTGGAAAAAAGCCAGAAAAAGCGTATCCATTAATCGAAGAAGGGCTTACTAGAACCGAAATTAAAGAACGTATCGGTAATGTAGTAGGGCTTAGAAATATTAATTTTGAAGTTAAGGAAGGCGAAATATTCGTTGTAATGGGTCTTTCAGGGAGCGGTAAATCTACCCTCTTAAGATGTATAAACAGATTAATACCTACAACTAGTGGTAGTATATTAATTGATGGTACAAACATTTGCGACCTATCAAAAAAAGAACTAAGGAATATTAGAACAAAGTATTTTGGAATGGTTTTTCAAAAATTCGGATTATTACCAAATAGGACTGTTTTAGATAACGTAGCTTTAGGATTAGAAGTTCAAAAAATGCCTCAAAAAGAGCGTTATGAGAAATCTGAAAAGGCTATTGAATTAGTTGGTTTATCAGGCTGGGAACAAAGTAAGATAACTGAGTTAAGTGGCGGTATGCAACAACGTGTGGGTATTGCAAGAGCTTTGTCAATCGACCCTAAGATATTATTAATGGATGAACCATTTAGTGCGTTAGACCCAATCATAAGGGTAGAAATGCAGGAACTATTGCTTAAAATCCAAAAGAAAATGAAAAAGACCATTATATTTATCACCCACGATTTAAATGAAGCTATCAAACTTGGGGATAAAATTATGATATTAAATGAACAGGGCGAACTTGTTCAAATGGGTACTCCTGAACAGATACTTTTAGAGCCTGCAAGCGATTTTGTAGAGTCTTTTGTTAAAGAAGTTGACAAAACTACCGTCATACGTGTAGAAATGTTAATGAAAAAACCAAAAATGACGATTACACTCGATACGGATATTTCTTCAGCTATTCAAACTCTTGAAAAATTAGAAATGGATTACGCCTACGTCTTAGATGGTGGAAAATACGTAGGTATTGTTGAAGCAGAGCAGTTAAAAGCTTGCAAATCAGTTGCTGATTGCATCATTAAAACTAAAACTGTGGAAGATATCAAAACGATAAACCAAGTTTTACCAGTATTTATAACATCGGAACATCCTGTACCAGTTGTTGATATAGATGGCTTATTTATGGGATATGTAGATTTAAAGGACGTAGTAGAAGTAATTAAAGACTAATTAATCATTAATTTAATTTAATTTACGAAAATGAAAGTGAAATAATAATAAAAGAAAAAAAATTAAAAAATTAAAAAATTAAAAAAATTAAAAACATAAATTAGAGAGTGAAATTTTGTATGAAGAAATAATTCCTAAAATTGAAATAGGTAATTTACTTGTAGATTTTATAAATTACCTTGTTGATAACTATTCTTGGTTTTTTGATGGGTTATCTGAAATTATAAAATATGTTGTAACTCTTTTTAATGACGGACTTTTAATAATCCCCCCTTTAGTGTTTGTAGCAATTATAGCATTAATTGTCTGGAAAGTGGTTAATTTAAAAACGGTTCCTTTTGCAATTGTATTTTTAATAACCATTATTAGTATGGGACTTTGGGAAATCTCAATGAATACCCTTGCTTTGATAATAACCTCGACATTAATCGCTTTAATTATTGGTATACCATTGGGAATATTAAAAGCTCGTAGTAAAAAGATTGAATTGTTGCTAAATCCATTACTTGATTTTATGCAGACTTTACCATCTTTAGCTTATTTAATACCTGCGGTGCTCTTCTTTGGAACAGGGGTTGCGCCAGGGGTATTATCAACAGTTATATTTGCAATGCCCCCTACAATCAGGTTGACTGCATTAGGTATTGAGCAAGTTTCTAATCAGCTTGTAGAAGTTGGTGAATCATTTGGAGCAACCTCTTGGCAAATATTAACCAAAATAGAATTGCCTACAGCTATGCCCTCCATACTAATGGGAATAAATCAGACGATATTACTTTCTTTCTCAATGGTTGTAATTTCTGGATTTATTGGTTCAGGTGGTTTGGGAGATTCCATTATTTCTGGAATTCAGAGATATAGTTTAGCCCCGGCACTTGAAGCGGGCATTGCTGTAACATTTTTAGCTGTGATTTTTGATAGAATTACCAGAAATCTTGTTAAAAATGGATAAAATAAGTAATTTAGTTAATAATTTAATTTTATAGTTGTTGATTAGATTAATAAATTTAAATTTTCTTTAAATAATCTTAAAAATATTTATTTAAATTAAAATAAACTCAAAGGTGTTAATTTGGATATTAAACCAATGAATTATTTAAAAAATTCAAACATTGCGAAAGTATTGTTAGTTGCATTATTAGGACTAATGGTAACTTTTGCAGGATGTATCGGGTCTTCAGATGATTCGACAGATAAAAGCGATGAAAAAGTCGTAAAATTAGGATTGCCTCCTTGGCCTGGTGCTACAGTTAAATCAGAAGTAGTAAAAGAAATACTTGAATCAAAAGGATATACTGTTGAATTAATGAAATTAGATGCAGGTATCGTATACGCTCAAATGGCAGATGGCGAATTAGATGGTACAGTTGCAGCATGGTTGCCAGTTACACAAGCTGAATACTGGAAACAGTACGAAGATAAACTTGACAAAGTAAATGCTAACTTAGCTAAAGCAGGTGTTGGTTTAGCAGTACCTACTTACGTATATGATAGTGGAATAAAATCTGTTGCTGATTTAAAAGGTAACGGTGAAAAATTTGATGGTACAATCGTAGGTATTGAACCTGGTGCAGGTGTTGTAATTAACACAGAAAAAGCACTTACAGAATATGAGTTAACAGACTTTAAATTAAAAACAAGCAGTACGCCTGCTATGATTGCAGAATTAGATAAATCAATTAAAAATAAAGAATTTGTTGTAGTTACTCTTTGGGAACCACAATCCGCATTCATTAAATTCAACATCACAATGTTGGAAGACCCTAAAAATATATACGGCGGTTCAGAACAAGTATATACAATCGTTAGAAAGGACTTTAAGGACGATAATCCGGAAGTTTATTCATTCTTCCAAAAATTCAATATATCCTCTGAAACTCAGAGCGAATGGATATATAAATACAGTGACTTAAATGAAGATCCTTCAGAAATTGCAAAAGAATGGGTTAAAAACAACCCTGAAGCAGTTGCTGAATGGACTAAAGACATGAATTAAGTCATTCCCTTCTTTTTTATTTATTTTTATATTATTAGTTATATTTATGTTATTTTGTAATGTCATTTGCGATATTTTACGGAATTATAGTAGTATTCTGAAATCCATTTTTTAACCATTAATTTTAAAAAAAGTACATTTTACTGTTTTTCGATGTTAGTATATAAAGCAGACAAAATATAGATTTTGTCAGTTAAAAATTTCCGGACAAAACTACCACATTAAGTAATTTAAAAATTTGATTATTTAAGTATATAGCTATTTAAGTATATAATTATTTGAATATTTTACTATTCAAGTATTTGAGTATAAATATATTCGAATATAAATATATTAAGGTATTTAAATGTAATTATATATTCAAACTAAAAAAGGTTAATTATAAATTTAATAAAAAATAAAAGGTAATATGATAATTAAAAAGGTAAAGGGAAAATATGCGGACAGATATAATTAATAGTCAGAATACTCAAAATAATAGTTCCAAGTATAACTCTAAAGGTAACCAAAACAAACAATATAGGGTTAAAAAACACTATTGTAAAGAATGGTTAACTAAGGAAGAACTTAAGGTTTTCATAGACGCTATAGAATATAGTGAACATCGTTTATTCTTTAAAATGTTATATGGAATGGCATTACGGGTTTCAGAATTGTTAAAAATAAAAGTACAGGATTTACAACTTAAAGAAGGAGTTTGTAAATTATGGGATACAAAAACGGATTATTTTCAAGTTTGTTTAATACCAGACTGGCTTATTAATGATATTAAAGAATATATAGCACTTAAAGGTCTAAGTAGTGAAGATGAGTTATTTAACTTTAATAACCGTAAATACGTTTGGGAACTTGCCAAAAAGTATTCAAAAAAAGCGGACTTAGACAAGGATATATCTACACACACGTTTAGGAGAAGTAGGGCATTGCACCTATTAAATGATGGCGTACCACTTGAAAAGGTTAGTAAATACTTACGCCATAAGTCAATTGGAACTACTATGAGTTACATCAGAATAACAGTTGTAGATTTAAAACAAGAATTGGATAAAATCGATGATTGGTATGATTTATAAATTATAACAATTCACCTATAATCCAATACGCCCAAATATAAATTTTTTTATTATTGTATATTATTATAACACTATTATAATAATATTATTTATAATTCATTTTGAAGATTTAAAGTAAAATAAAGGATATTATGAACGAATTAAACGAATTAAAAAATCCGGACAAAATACATGTAAAAAATTTAAAAGATGATGAAAACATTGGTGAGTATATGGAATATTTAGACGATTTATACGATTTGGATGAGTTAACACAGATGGATGAGTTAAATAATCTAAATAATAAGCTAAATTCCAAATACCGAGTATATAAAACATCTAAATATCTTACAAAGAAAAAAGTTGAGGAGATTATTGAAAAGGACTATGATGAAATAATTATGCCTCAATCGATATATAACCTAATGAATGAAAAAAATAAAAGTTCGATGGAAAAGCTAAGGTTATGTGGTGTCATCATAAAGACTACCGATAACGTTGGTAGACCTAAAAAAATTACGAAATATGATAAAGATAAGATAAAAGAGCTTCTAGTAGATGGAAAGAGTGTTCGTAAAACTGCGGAAATAATGAATATGAAAAAAACCACAGTTTGGGAAAACATTAAAGATAGTAGGGATGAAATAAAAATTGAAAAATTTAGAAAAATGATTTATGAATATAAGGAATTACTTATTGTACAAGACCGTTACGGTTCCTATGTAGAAAGCCTGTTCTTAGAACTTGATGTTTATATTAATAATAAAGATATGGAAAATGCTCTTGAAATATTGAATAAAATAATAATCTATGCAAAATCTGAAGATAAATCGATTAAATAAATATAAAATAAATATAAAATAAATACCTAACAGATGTAAAATAACAATATTGTCCATAATTGACAGTAATAGTATTTGATAATAATAACAATAAGAAAAATAGTATAAATTTATAGTTGAATAATTAATTAAATTTTAATTAATAATTATTCTTCTTTTTCTGCTTTTTCGTTTTTCTTGTATTCCATGTATCCACATTTACCGCATGCGAATCTGTTTAAGTGTTCTGCCATAAATACGCCTTCTCCACATTTAGGGCATGATTTTTTTAATCTTTCTACTTTTTCGCCATCAATTTTGTAGTAATCTGACTTTTTTGTTTTTTGTGCCATAATTATTCCTCCTTTAAATACATAATTAAGTACTGGTTGTTTAATAGCTATTCGGCTAATTTAATTAGTTATTATTTAATTATTATTAATTTTAATTATTAGTTATTATTTAATTATTCTTGAGCTTCTTCTGCTTCTTCAACAATCTTGTTTTTCTCAATGATTGATTTCTTTTCGATTGAGTTCATAGCTTCTTCGCTTTCGTAAATTTTAGCATATCCTTTTGCTTCCATTGTACCGAATTCTTGTGCTAATTCATCAATTACTAACAATTGTTTGTTTGCGTTTAAAATAGCAACTAATTTCATTTTAACATCTTTTACTGCAGGTGTAGCACCTTCGTATGTTAATGCAAATTTTACTTCTTTTCTACCTAATAAAGGGTTGTTTTTTTCTGAAACTACTTTTATTTCCATGATTTCACCATAAATTATTTTTATATATCTTATGTTCTAATTTTCTAAATTTTATATAAGACAGATATTTTATATTTTATTAGCATTTGCTTAGAATATACGAAATATCTTAATCAATTAGCATTATAATATAAAACAATATCATATGATAAGTACTACATACGTACTACATACTACCTTAAGATATTTAAATATTAAGTCGTAATAGTCGATAGATGAATAGTAGGATAATCAAATTATTATATCATTATAATTTTTATATCACAATATATTGTAATCCATATTCCATAACAATATACGATTATTTATAGTTATTTATTAATTATTATTGATTATAGGAAAAATATTACAATCCAATAATTGATTATTTCCAATTATGAAATTATTTTTTTATGCCAATATCTTGTTTAAATTAAATAAAATCCTTTATTATAACTATTTTCATAATTAATATAATTATAAATTATAATTATTAAAAAGGACTTTGCCTAAATTTAAAAAGAATTTCATTAACATAGTGTTTTAATTCTTCCGTTATCTTAACAACTACTACTCCTTCGTCCGGTTGACCATAGAATATATAGCAACCTGTTGGAAAGTATTTTATTACAGGAATTGTTAATAAATCCTCTTCTCCTGTAACTATTAAAGCTACTTCTCTATCATCTATGTCAGATAAGTATTTAATTATTTCCATTGATGTTTGAGATATAGTACCTGCAGGGTTATCAACATTGTATACTTTTTTAAATGTGTGAGGGATATCTACCGGTATATCTCTCTTGGTTTTAAAATCCAAAATTGATAAATTAGGAATTACCCCATACTCTACAAGGTTTTTAGTAGTAACGTCACCAATTGCAATTATTAAATTGTTATCTGATACAGATATATCTTTTTTAAAGACTTCAGGAATATTAGGATATAATTTACCTAAAGGCTTTTTCAGTAAAGGTTGTACTTCTTCAGTTACTATGTAATTACACATAAAATCACAAGATTGTTAATATATTTTATTGATTGTTGGTTATTATTATTATTATTATTATTATTATTATTATTATTAAATTATCAATTACTAATTTAGTATTTATTAACTTAGTAATTCTATTGACTTATATTACTTATTTTACAGATAACGCATATTTGCCTTTAATATCTTTTTGAGCTATTTTAGCAACTTCTGAATGTACGGGGTCTAATATGATTAATAAACCTCTGATATTTTCAGATGTTTCATTTTGACATATTGGGCAAAAATCGTCATGAGTGATATAATTACATTTTAAGCATGCTTTTAATCCTTTTCTTGCCATGTTTGTCCTCCTAACACTGATTATTGATAATTATTGATAATATTGTAAGTTATTTGGTTATATAAAAGATAAAACTAATCGTTAGTAAAATATTTAAAATAATATATAATAATCCATAGAATTCTATAGGTATATTAAAAATTAATTTTATATTTATTTGAATTATTAGTTAATATAAATTTAAATCATTATTTTAAATAATCACTGTCTGAATTTTTTTATTTTTATTTTTATTTTTTAATATTTTTTAGCATAACTTACTATTTTATTCTGCATTTTCCATTGCTTCTAATTTTTCTTCTTCGAGCCATTCTAATTTACCGAGTGCTGGTTGCCTCATAGTTAAAGCTATTTTGCTACCTCTTTTTCTGTCCTCTTTCAAGCTGACTGCAACAATTCTTGCTCTTACCTTGTCACCTTTTTCAAGAACTTTTCCGGTCTCTTTTCCTATAATAGCTTCTCTTTGTGGGTCGAATGCAACATAATCATCCATAACTTGTGAAATGTGTATTAAACCATCTAAAGGTCCAAGTCTTATGAAAGCACCAAACTCAACAATATCAACAATTTCACCCTCAATTATTTCGTGAACTTCTGGTTCGTAAGTGAGAATGTCAAACGTGGTATCGTGGTATGCTGCACCATCGCCGTATATGATATCTCCTTCAGATATCTGGTCAATGTCTTCAATTGCTAAAATGAAGCCAAGGTCTTTGTCCAATATTCCTTCGTATTTTTCCATTAAAACCTTTTGAACATTTTCTTTCAAAGGATTTCCGAACATTTTTGGAGGAATTCTTATTGTATCTTCAATAGTTAATATTTTGTACATGTAAACACCTCTCTCTTCTAAAAGCCTGGGCATAAAATAAAGAGCATTATTTTTGAGATTCATCAATTTATAGTTTAAGTTTATAATTCACAATCTAATAAGGTATAATGAAATATAAGATTAAAGATTAATAGTTAATAAAAGTATTCGATAAACTTTAATTAATTTAATTAATTAAATATAAAACAGTATCGATAATACATCATCGGTAATATCATAACTATATAATAATTTTATAATATATAAATACCATACCTAAAAATATATTGAAAAATAAAAATCAAAGGAATATTAAAAATATCCGATAATTCAAATATTTAGTAAAATAAATCAACGAAACATTTATATACTATGGGTGCTATCCTATAGTATGCTCTTGTGAGTTAGTGAAGTAAAACAGAAAGCAAGATGCCCTAACGAATTAGAAATTAGTTCGATTTTTAAAATGGGCCCGTGGCCTAGTCTGGATACGGCACCGGCCTTCTAAGCCGGGGATCGGGGGTTCGAATCCCTCCGGGTCCGCTCTTTACTTAAATAAAATATACATGAAACTATTATAAAATTGTAAATATTACCGAATACGGACTTTTAGCTAACGCTATGAAATATAGTGTATATTGCTCCAGTGGTGTAGTCCGGCCAATCATGCGGGCCTTTCGAGCCCGCGACTCGGGTTCAAATCCCGGCTGGAGCACTTTTTTTATAAACGATTTTTAAATTCATATATTTAAATATTTTATTTTTTATTATTAATACATTGTTGTATTATATAATTACAATATTATTGTAATTTATAGGGCATAATACATATTATTAGAATTAATTTTCATTTGATGAGTAATGTTTATTTTAGCAATAAATCAAAAATTAACAAGATTTTAGCATTTTTTTAAAAAATTTTATGATTTTACAATAATCTATAAATATAAAATTTAATATACTCCATAGAGAAATACATTAAATCTATATATTTAGATAATATTTATTAAGATAATAATTACTAATTGCCGTAAGAATATTGACAATAAAGTTGGCGAGTCATAAACTAAAAGTTTACTCAAAGGCAGTTGGTCACATTTAATACTAGAGATAAATTATATTTTATTACGAAGTTGTTATTGCCGTCAGACCAAAGGCAGTTGGTCGTTAATTATAAATCACATAATAAGAAATTATGAAATAATAACTTAAATCATAAAAATATTATTGATATTAATAATAACATTCAAATCATTTATTATATGTTCATAACTACAACTATATTTAAAAAATATATCATTATTGACTATTACAATTTGATTTATAATTGATTAATCAAATTATCACATTTGACTTAATTATCCATATTAATGACGACTAAATCCTATTACTAATAGATTATATTTAGAGGGATAAAATGGTTAAAACCGTAAAAATAACAGACACTACTTTTAGAGATGCTCACCAATCTTTAATGGCTACTAGATTAAGACTTGCTGATATGTTGCCAATTGCTGAAAAAATGGATGAGATAGGCTTTTATTCAATGGAAGTTTGGGGAGGGGCAACCTTCGATTCTTGTATAAGGTTTTTAAACGAAGACCCATGGGAAAGATTACGAGAATTAAAAAAGAAAATAACAGAAACACCCTTGCAGATGTTATTAAGAGGTCAGAATTTAGTCGGATATAGACATTATTCAGATGACGTCGTTGAAAAATTTGTGCAAAAATCCGTTGAAAATGGTATCGACATCATACGTATATTTGATGCACTTAATGACGTAAGAAATTTGGATTACCCAATAAAAGTTGCAGTTGATTGTGGTGCTACTGTTCAGGGTGCTATATCATATACTACAAGCCCAGTTCATACTATAGACCAGTATATAGAACTTGCAAAAAAATTCGAAGAACTTAAATGCGATTCAATTTGTATTAAAGACATGGCAGGATTATTAACACCATTTGATGCAAAAGAATTAATTAAAAGACTTAAGGAAGAAGTATCAATACCTATCGACTTACACAGCCACTGTACTGCAGGTATTGCACCAATGACTTATATTACATCAGTTGAAGCAGGAATTGATATATTAAATTGTGCAATTTCACCATTATCAATGGGTACATCACAACCACCTATTGAGAGTATCGTAGCATCATTAAAAGGTACTGAATATGATACAGGATTAGATTTAGTTGCTTTAACAGAAATTAGAGACTATTTTGATGAAATTAGGAACAAATACAAATATTTAATAAATCCGATATCTGAGAGAGTTGACGCTAGAATCTTAAGATACCAAGTTCCAGGCGGTATGCTATCTAACTTAGTTTCACAGTTAAAAGAACAAGGTGCTATCGATAAGTTCGAAGAAGTTTTAAACGAAATACCGAACGTAAGAAAAGATTTAGGTTACCCGCCATTAGTAACACCGACATCTCAAATCGTGGGTACACAAGCTGTTATGAACGTTTTAACTGGAGAAAGATATAGAATTATCACAAATGAAGTTTCCAACTACGTTAGGGGATACTACGGAAAAGCTCCTGCGCCAATGGATAGAGACTTAATTAAAAGAGTATTAAAAACTGGCGAAAAACAGATCGAATGTAGACCTGCAGATTTACTCGAACCAGAATACGAAAAAAGAGCTAAAGAAGCTAAAGAAAAAGGTCTTATTAGAAGTGAAGAGTACGCAATTGAAGATATATTAACATACACATTATATCCACAAGTTGCTGTTAAATTCTTAAGAGGAGAAGCTAAGGAAGAGCCTATCCCTGAAGAAAAAGAAGTTTCAAAATTCTCTGAAATACCTACTCAATACGTTGTAGAAGTAGATGGTGAAGCTTACGAAGTTAAGGTTGAACCTGTTTATGGTACAGAATATAAAAAGCCTAGAGAAGAAAAAATAGATTCTCAAACAGAAGGTGCTGTAAACTCACCATTTAGAGGAATGGTTACTAAAATCAACGTTAAAGAGGGGGCAGAAGTAAAAGCAGGCGACACAATCGTAACTTTAGAAGCTATGAAAATGGAAAACCCTGTTGAATGCCCTGTTGATGGAAAAGTTGAAAAAATTATCGTTCACGAAGGTCAATCAGTTAGTGTTGGCGATATTTTAATGATTGTTAAATAAATAATACGTTAATTTAAATTTGTAATATAATAATAAAAATAATAAATAGAGTATGTTGAAAAATAAAATAGAATAAAATAAAATCCTAAAATTAAAACAATAAAAACAATATATTCTTATTTAATATTCTATAATTGTGTGAAATCATGTTTAAAAAAATTCTTATTGCAAATAGGGGAGAGATAGCAGTTAGAATTATCCGAGCCTGTAAGGAATTGGATATCAAAACTGTTGCGGTTTATTCCGAAGCTGATGAACATTCATTATACACTGCCCTTGCTGACGAATGTTACAGCATTGGAGAAGCTCCGGCTTCTAAGAGTTACTTAAATTATGAAAAAATTCTTAAAATTGCTGAAAAAGCGGGTGTTGATGCTATTCACCCAGGATATGGTTTTTTATCCGAAAATTCAAAATTCGCCGAAGAATGTGGTAATAGAAACATTGAATTTATCGGACCCCCAATAAGAGCTATTGAACTTATGGGTAGCAAAATTAATGCTAAAAAAACCATGAAAACAGCGGGTGTTCCAGTATTACCTGGTCGAGAAGAACCTATTGAAGATGAACAAGAAGCAATAAAGATTGCAAAAGAAATTGGATATCCTGTAATCATTAAAGCCTCTGCAGGTGGTGGAGGTATTGGGATGAGTGTTGCTAATGACGAAAGCGAATTAGTTGACACAATTCAGTCTACAAAATCCATTGCTCAAAGTGCTTTTGGAGATTCAACAATATTTATTGAAAAGTATCTTGAAAAACCAAGACACATTGAAATTCAGATATTGGCTGATAAACACGGTAATGTCATCCACTTAGGAGATAGGGAATGTTCTATCCAAAGAAGACACCAAAAAGTTATCGAAGAAGCCCCGTCTCCAATTATGACCCCCGAATTGAGGGAAAAAATGGGGGACGCTGCAAAAATTGCTGCTAAATGTATCGATTACTACAGTGCAGGTACTGTTGAATTCCTATACAATAACGGAGAATTCTATTTCTTAGAGATGAATACTCGTGTTCAAGTTGAGCACCCTATCACTGAAATTATCACAGGCGTAGATATTGTCAAGGAACAGATAAAAATAGCATATGGAAATAAACTTCCATACGAACAAAAGGACATAACCTTTAAAGGACACGCCATAGAGTGCAGAATTAATGCTGAGGATTCGGTAAACGACTTCATTCCATCTCCGGGAAAAATCAAACATTACAGATCACCAGGTGGACCCGGTGTAAGACTTGATAGTGGTGTGTACGGCGGTGCAGAAATTCCTCCCTATTATGACTCAATGATTGCCAAATTGATAACCTTTGGTAAAAATAGAGAAGAAGCAATCGTTAGAATGAGAAGAGCACTTTCAGAGTACATGATATTTGGAATTATATCAAATATACCATTCCATAAGTCAGTATTAGAAGAGCAAGATTTCTTAGATGGTAAATTATCAACACATTATATTGCAGAGCATGAAAAAGGACTTCATGATAAAACTTTGGATTATGCTGTTGAAATTGCCTACGAAGAAAAAAGGTTCATTGAAAAAGTATTTAGGGACGATAAAAAGACTGTGGCACTCGTAGGTGGATTAAGCGCTTACATAACTAATCTTAAAAATAAAGATAAAAAACAATATTGTCCTAAAGAAAACGAGTAAAATTTTAATTACCATTAATCTTTTACCGTATTTTATTTTACGTTATTTTATCTTACATTTCTTTTAATAAATTTTTAGTTTAATAAATTTTAAATATAGAAAGATTTATATATTATGTTAAATTTTATATATATTAGATTTATTGTTTTATAAACTACATGCGTTTGATACTTAGTGTATTGAGTCTGTGGTCTAGTTGGCTATGACATCGCCTTGACTCGGCGAGGATCGGGAGTTCAAATCTCTCCAGACTCACTTTTATTTTTTGAAAGACTTGATTATTTTAATAAAATTTTTAAAATTTTTAGTGATTTTTTAATTAAATTTTTATATTTTAAAAGCTATTTTATAATTATATAATATTGTTGATATATCGTTAGCATATTACGGATATGTTATAGGCGTATATTAGAAAGGAATTAAGAGGATACTATGGGATTTTCGCAAGTTGTAGGAATTTCTGGTCTTATTATTATATTATTAGCTTCATTATCTATGATATTTATAACAACGGACCACAATTTTGAAAAGGTTATGAATTCACAGAATGAACACTATGATAATATAATTATAAAAAATCATGAAAAAATCTTGATTAACAGTGCTAAAATTGATTTGGGGGATAGCAATAATCTTATAGTAAATATTACTAATACGGGAAACACCGTTATAGAAATTGAAAAATTATCGGTTCTAAAAAATGGCATATATTACACAGTTAATATAAGTAGTGGGTATATTGCACCAAAAGAAAGCGAGAAAATAACTATATATGATATTAAAGCAAATATTGCCGATAAATTAAGTATTGTATCAGAACACGGCTATATGGATAGTGCTACAATAAGTTAATATCTTTTTTATTTATTTTCTTTAGTTTTTTATTATTTTTTATATTTTATATTTTATATTTTATCTTATTTTTTTAGTTTTAATTTATTATTTAATTTATTATTTGTTTTAACCGTAATAACCATTTTAAATTTTATAAGATAATAATTATATATATTAAAAATAGTAATAGATTGTATGGTAAATTATTATTAAGCTTATATGGTGATATTATGGAAAAAATGCAAAGAAAGGCTAACTTATTAACTACTGCATTAGCATATACTAACGGACCATTACATTTAGGTCATGCAAGAAGTACATACATTCCTGCGGATGTATATAGAAGATTTTTAAAATTAAAAGGTGAAGAGGTCTACCACATTGGTGGTACTGATAACCATGGTGTTCCTATCACCCTTACTGCTGAAAAAGAAGGGGTTACACCATTAGACATTGTTACAAGATATCACAATGCGATTAAAGCCGATTTAGATACTTTAAACGTAGAATTTGATAACTTCGGACAAACACATAGTGATGTACATATTGAAACTTCCCAAGAATTCTACAAAGAATTAAAAGAAGCTGGATACATCTACGAAAAAGAGATTGAACAATTTTACTGTCCAAAATGTGATAAATACCTTGCAGATAGATACGTAGAGGGATTATGTCCATTTTGTGGCGGTGAAGCAAGAGGTGACCACTGTGAAGTTTGTGGTAGACACCTTGAACCTATAGAATTAAAAGAACCGTACTGCGTACACTGTAATTCAACACCAGAATTAAAAAAGTCAACACATTACTTCTTTAAATTAAGTGCTTTAAAAGATGAATTAATTAAATACCTTAACTCAGCTGAAAAAATGCCGGAACACGTTAAAAACCTTGCACTAAACTGGGTTAATGAATTACACGACTGGGACGTTTCAAGAAATTTAAAGTGGGGCGTACCAATTCCAGGTTGTGACGACCAAGTAATGTACGTATGGTTAGAAGCTCCTATCGGCTACATTTCGTTCAGTAAAGCCTTAGGCGATAAATGGGAAATTCTTTGGAAAGAAAATAAAGAAGACGAAGAAAGTGAAAATAAAAAAGAAAGTGAAATAATTCACTTTATTGGAAAAGATATTACTGTGCACCACGCAGTATTCTGGCCTGGAATGTTAGAAGGTATTAATAAAGTAAATGGCTATAAAATGCCTACTGCTGTTGTAAGTGGCGGATACCTCACATTAGAAGGTAGAAAAATGAGTACCAGTAAAAATTGGGTTGTATGGGTTTCTGACTTCGTTAAAAACTTTAACACCGATTACTTAAGATATTTCTTACTTGCAAATGCACCACTTTACAGAGATACAGACTTTTCATGGGATGAATTCCAAAAAAGAGTTAATACAGAATTAATTGATAATATCGGTAACTTTACACACCGTTCATTAGTATTTGCAAACAGAAAATTCGATAAAGTACCTTTAGTTGATGAAAACAATTTACTCGATGTAGATAAAGCTTTACTTTTAAAATCTGAGGAAACAGTTTCTAAAGTAGATGAATTGATAAGAGTATTTAACTTTAAGGATGCACTTATGGAAATTATCCTTTTAGGAAAAGAAGGAAACGGATACTTCCAATCAAACGAACCATGGGCAATTGAAGATGAAGAAAGACTTAAACAAGTTATTTACACTTGCTGTAAAGTTGTAAAAAGTCTTACTTACTTGTTGTCTCCATTTATGCCTGAAAAAACTTCTGCACTTTTAGATTTAATGAATGAAGAAAATGACTTAGAAGTTAGAGGAAATGAAATTAAAAAGCCAAAAATTTTATTTTCAAAAATTAGCGATGAATCAATTGCAATGATGAAGAAAAAACTTGAAAAATTGATAAAAGCGGAAGAAAAGAAAAATAAAAAAGATGGAAAAAATAAAGATAAAAATAGTAAAGAAGAAGACGGAAAAAACAATACTAATAAAAAAGATGAAAATAAAGGTAATCAAGGAAAAGATAATAAAAATAAAAATGGTGAAAACATGTGCGAAGAAAATACCCTCGTTAGTATTGACGACTTTGCAAAAATCGACTTAAGAGTCGGTAAAATAGTTGAAGTTGAAGAAGTTAAAAGGTCAAAAAAATTATACAAAATTATGGTTGATATCGGAACAGAAACAAGACAAATCGTTTCAGGTTTAAAAGGAGACTACGAAATCGACGATTTAGTTGGTAAAAAAATCATAGTTATTTGTAACTTACAGCCTGCAAAATTGTGCGGTGTTGAATCACAAGGTATGTTATTAGCTGCTGAAGATGATAACCTTGTAAGTTTATTGACTTTAGATAGAGATATTGACCTTGGTTCAAAAATTCACTAAATAAAATGAAATAAAATAAATTTATTTTTTTATTTCTAATTATTATTTTTAACTTTTATTTTTATATTTATTTTAACTTTTATTTTTATATTTATTTTAACTTTTATTTTAATTTTTTATAGCATATTCTTATTATTTTTAAAAACTCGATAGAAAAATGAATATAATACAATATTCATAAATATCTATAGAAATTTTTACCATAATTTATTATCCTATTGTACAATTTCATAAATTATACAATTTAAAAGGCGATTTAATGATTTTAAAAGTAAAATATGTTGATTTAGATATTGAGAAAAATTCTGTTGTAATAAATGAAGAAGATTTAAAGAAAAGTGGCTATAAAGTAGGAGATAGGTTATTTTTAGAAGTACAAGGTATTTCATTAGTTGTAGTCATACACTCCACTAGTACTATTGTAAAACCTGGAGAAGTAGGTATAACTAGACATATTACTTTAAAATTAGATGAAGGACATGAAATAGAGCTAAAACAGGCTATTGTACCAAAATCCATAAAAATCATTAAAAAGAAGCTTAACGGAGAAATTCTCACTACTACTGACATAAATACACTTATTGCAGAGTTAAAGATTAGTAGGCTTTCAAACACTGAAATATCATCATTTGTAGCAGGTAGCTATATAAATGATATGAATATGAACGAAATTGTAGATATGACCAAAAGCATGGCTTCAACCGGTGATTTACTAGATTGGGGTAGGGATACAGTTGTAGATGTTCACAGTATTGGTGGTATTGCAGGGAATAAATACGCGTTGCTTGTTGTTCCCATTGTGGCGGCTGCAGGTGTTAAAATACCTAAAACGTCATCTAGAGCCATTACTAGTGGTGCAGGCACTGCAGATGTACTTGAAGTTGTAACAAACGTTACGCTCACAAAAAATGAGATTATGGACTTAATTAGAGATACTAGCGGTTGCTTAATTTGGGCAGGTGGTATGAGTTTAGCACCAGTTGATGATATGTTTATAAATGTGGAAAGCAGGCTCTCTATTAATCCTAAATGTTTAATGTTATCAAGTGTAATGTCCAAAAAGGTTGCAATGGGTATAAAATGTTTAGTAATTGATATACCTATTGGAGAAGGTGCAAAAGTAAAAACAGAAGCCGAAGCTAGGAAATTAGCAAGTAGTTTTATAGAACTTGGGGAACTGTTGAAAATAAAAGTCGAGTGTATTATTACATACGGTGGTCAGCCATTAGGTAGAGCGATAGGTCCAGCATTAGAAATGAAAGAAGCTTTAGAAGCTCTTGAAAATCCTGAAGAAGCACCGGAAAGCTTAATTGAAAAATCATTATCTATTGCAGGTATACTTTTAGAAATAAGCGGTGCATCCATGAAAGGAGATGGAATGGAAGCTGCAAAAGAAATATTGTACTCTGGCAAAGCTCTTGACAAATTTAGAGAAATAATATACAAACAATACGAGAATAAATTAAAAATAAAGTCAAAAAGTGAAAATTCAGAAAATGTGAGCTTTGATGAAAATTATAATGTAAGTGAAAAATTATTTGAAAATTTAAACTTAAATGTGGATTTAGATTCGGATTCTGATACTTTAGATAAAAATGAAGAAATTGAAGAAATTGAAGAAATTGAAGAAGTTAAAGAAGTTAAAGAAAATTCAGAAAATACTGCTAAAAAAGACAATAAAAATAAAAAAGATAAAAAAGGCAGGAAAAATAAAATTGATGCTAAAAATATTGAAAAAACATATTTAAAAAAATTAAATAATTTGAAATCTGAAGACATAAAAATAGCTAAATACAGCTATGATATAGTTTCCCCTACAAGGGGCTACATTACCAAAGTTTCGAACAAAGGGTTGATAGATGTTGTAAAAGAAGCGGGCGCCCCTTTTGATAAAAAAGCAGGCATCATGCTAAATGTTAAAATTGGAAATAGTGTCAAAAAGGGCGATGTTTTGTATACCGTTTATTCGGATTCTGAAGAAATGCTTAATAACGCCATTACGTTAGCAAGACGTATTTACCCTGTGAATGTAGAAGGTATGATTATCAAAAAAGTCAGTAAATTCTAATTAAAAATTCTAATTAAATAGTAATTATTTTTATTTCTTTATTTTTAATTTATATAATAATATATATTACATTTTTTAAAATATATTATAAAGATATGTTAAACATATATTCATTTGACCCAATGGTATTTCAAAAGTATTTTATAATGTATTTACATAATGTGTCATAATAATTTAATTCGGTGTAAAAATGGATATAATTCAGATTATCGACAAATTTATATATGAACACTATATTTACCCAATAGAAGCAGGAACGGGCTACAATTTAGTCCAAGAATTTACTTACGGGATATTATTATTTGTAATGGTTTATTTATTCTATAGGATAGCTCAAAGATTCCAAATAGAAATTGATGAGAAATTTGCGAAAGTAACAATCGTCTATATCGTATTAATTACACTTATGCGTGCATTAGTGGATGCGGGCGTTATTGAGCGATTATTCTATACTGTTACTCCGGGAATTGTAATATTAATTGGGGCTTACTATTTACTTTCTTTGATTATTTCAGGAGCTTTATTGAAGAAAAAATACCACCTTGGTTCCATAGTAATGGCATTAATCCCGATATTATACTTTGTATATGAATTTGTTCAAAGAATCGTGCATATCGAAGCATTTACTCTTGTAGCAGTAATACTTACAGTATCTTATGTCTTATCGATATTATTGCTAACAAAGATTAAGAAATCAAAGATTGAAAAATTAGATCGGTATACGATATTTTCTCAACTTGTGGATGCCTCTGCCACTTCCGTAGGTATTGCAGTTTATGGTTATTGGGAACAACATCCCGTACCAAGATTCTTTATGGATTTACTTGGCCCGTATGTCATGATACCTTTAAAATTAATCGTAGTTGTACTCGTATTAGAGTTATTTAATAGGGAAGTTGAAAATAAAAATCTTAGAAATATCTTAAAAATAGCGGTATTATCGTTAGGATTAGCACCAGGTCTTAGAAACTTGTTTAGAACCATTATGGGAGTCTAACATAATCGTTCCATAAGAATATTAATATCAATACCGAGATTAATTAAAAGTAAATATAATAAATAAAAAATAATAATTACCATATATAATTAATATGTAAAGATAATAAGCACTGATGAAAATGGAAAAAGGCGATTATATGAGTTATGGAATGGATATCGAGGGAATGGAAATTATCGAAAGAACCATGGATTATGATGAATTAGTTGATTATGCAGAAGAATATGTTGATGAAGGAGATTATGTGGAAGTTTATTTTGGGCGTGCGCATGTTGAAGGTACTATTGAATCCATTACTGCCACCCACTACAGAATAGATACCCATCATGACAGTATGGGGTTATTAGAATTTGATTTAAGGGATGTAGAAGAAGATTTATTGGAATTTGTACACGTACCAGAATCTGAAACTAAAAGAATTGTAATATCTATATTGTAAAATTCCTTTTTTATTTTTTTATTTTTTATTAGTTTTATTATTTTATTCTTTTTTATGTACTTCTTATTTATTACTTATTTTATGTTATTTTATGTTATTTTATGTTATTTTATGTTATTTGTTTTGTTTTGTTTTGTTTTTCTATTTTTAATTTTTTATTACCATTATTGGTATCTTAAATAATATTCATACTGCTAATATAGGATATTAAAAATTTAATAGGTCATATGTTTTTATGAATAAATAACAAGTTTTTTAAATAAGATATCAATATATTTATTATAATAAATTTAACGAGATATAACTTCATAAAAAACTCATAAATAATGCCGAATTAAGGTTTTTCAAGTTAATATCAATTAATAATGTCCATAGATATTGGGCATAAAATATTAAAAGTTAAAATTTAAATGTTAAAAATACTCTTGCAAAAATTAATAAATATAATATGATGTAGAAGAGATGAAAGAAGCCCGAAAGGTGAAAATATGGCAGTAATGGGTGCACAAGGTAAAAAACTTGACATTACGTATGGGGATAATGTCATACTAAAATTGATAAATGAAGAGGGGGAATTATTAGATAATGCAATTATGGACGATGAAACCGCCACGTTATTTATAACTCTTTTAAACCAAGGTGTGGTGTTATCCGAAGAAATAAATAGGAAATATAAAAAAGATGGAATTAGATTGCATAAAATACAAGACGTGGGCACTTGTTTTGCAGACGATTGCAGAGTTTCAATTGCAATACTACCTGCAGATGAAAAAAGGACTGCTTCCATATTAATAGGAATACATAAAGAAAACACGCACAACGCATTGATTGTTAAACCTAAAAGAGCTTCATTTATTAGTTTTACAGTTTTAAAAATGTTAATGGAAAATGCAACTATGGAACTCGAATAATAATAGAATACTAAAAATAATATAATAAATTAATAAAAATAAATATCAAAATATAAAATATTATAAGTTATAGTGTAATTTAAAAGTAGAATAACTTAAAAAATTACTAAATCAATCTTTTTTGAATATCTTTTCCGATTAACTCATCAATATCTCTAGATAAAGGACATAATTTAGTATAATCCAAAGCGTAATTTTTACCTGCAGACTCTATATCATCGGGATTTATGAACAAACATTTGTTCATAATTTTTACGGCAAGATAGGGCTCCCCTCCAAAAATTTCGGAAAATTCAACTAATTTCTCAACATCCTCATTAGGTATATACATTTTTTCTTTAGAAGTTGATTTACACTCAAATACAAAATACTTTCCACATTTGCCTGCAACTAAATCAACACCGTGACTTCCTGCACTTCTGATAACTGCAAAACCTTTATTTTCTAAATTTTTTTTTAATTCTCGTTCAAAAGTTGAACCTTTTCGATATTTATTATATGCCATCTTACCGTATCCCCTTTAAAATTTTAAGTATTTTATTATTTAAATTGATAATCGCATAATTTTAAAAAAATAATAGATTTAAGTATTTATTTAATATTTATTTATTTAATATTTATTTATTTAATATTTTTTATTCTATTTTAAGATATACTGTTATTTTATCCATATTTGGTCTATTGTTCCCTATATGAGTCCCTATCACCAATGAAACTAACATTTAAAGCTTCATCGTCATTTGTTAAATGTAATGTCTGAGTAGGGAATGCGAAGTCTATATCTGCCTCTCCAAATTTGGTCATTATTTTTGTGTTTACTTCATCTACGGTTGTAAGGAAGTAATCAAAACCAAATTCTCTAACGAAATACTCAACTCTAATATTTAATGAGAAATTTCCGAATTCCATGAATGAAACTCTGATTGGGTCAACTACTCCGTGGTGCTCATCCAATATATCCTTAATAATTTCCTTGGCCTTTAGCATTTTTTCAGGTGTTGTACTATAAGTAACCCCGATTGTCGTTTTTACCTGCCTTTTTCGTCTTGCAGAGTAGTTTTCAACCTCTGTTTTTACCAAATCGCCGTTAGGTACTGTTATAATAGTATCACCAAAAGTTCTAACTTTGGTACTCCTGATACCTACTTCTTCGACGACACCTTCTCCACCACCCCATTTTATCCAGTCGTGTATTAAAAAGGTCTTATCGGAAATTATGATTAATCCGCCCAAAAAGTTTTCAAGCGTATCTTGGGAAGCCAATGCTACTGCTAAACCACCTATACCTATACCAGCAAGTAGTGCAGATATGTCCACCTGTAAATTGGCAAGCATTAATAATATACCCCCAATAACAATGAAGATTTTCAATAATTTCCTTACTGGTGGTATAATCTGGTCATCCAATTTACTTTCCGATTTTTCAGCTCTTGGAATAATCCAATAGACGAAAACATCGTCAACAAATTTTAGAGTGAATATTAGTAAAGCTAAGATATAAACTACATTTATACTCTCATTTAACAATGTTATCAACTGTGGCGTTAAATTAAGGCTTAACATACCGTATTTAAAGAATACTGCAAATACTACAATCATAAGTGGTAATTTTACCGCGTCAATTACAACGTCATCCCATACGGTTTTTGTTTTTCCCACTAATTTTTTAGCATATTTTTCAATTAATATTTTCAACACTTTTCCAGCGATTACGCCCAAAATAATATACACTAAAAACATTACATACTCAAATATCGTATTTCCAAAAATCATATAGTTCAAATAATCCATAATATCACACAAATGTCGATTTTGGTTAGGCTTATTTAATAATTTATAGGTTTATTATTATATATTTATTTCTTTATCCCCATATGATTGTATTGTTTATTTTAGATTCTGTATTTATACATATTTATTTAAGAATATTATATGAATTAAATTGTCCAATAATCAATTAGTCGCCCGTATGTAATAATATAAATAATTAATTTATCAAATAGAAAACTATGTATATTTTTATAGTGAATGTAGAAATACGATTTAAAAATACGATTCAATTTACAGTATAATTTTTAAAATCATCAAATGGCTAAATGGCCAAATTACCCTTCAAATTAAATTTATTATATATTAAATATTGAATATTATGTATTGAATATTGAATATTATGTATTAGATTAAATTTCGAATCGTAATATAAAAATAAAAAAGTAATTAAATACAATGTGATAGTTATGGTCGTAAAAAAAGTTTATGGGATCGGCGTTGGTCCAGGTTCTAAGGATATGATAACATTAAAAGCTCAAAAAATTTTAAATAACACTAAAAAATTATTTGTACCAATTTCTAAACACGGAAAAACCTCAGTAGCTTATGAAATAGTTAAAGAATTTTTAAACCCTGAAACTGAAGTTGTAGAATTACTTTTCCCAATGTGTAAAGATGAAATATTATTAAAAAAGCACTGGGATGAAGCAACAGAGCAGATTATTAATTCAGAGGGTGAAGTCTCAATAATCACTATTGGGGATGTAACATTATACAGTACCCTCTCATACGTTTGGCATAGGTTAAAGGACAATAGTATTGACGTAGAGATTTTAAACGGTATATCATCACCTTTCGCTGCAGCTAGTGCTTTAAATATCCCTCTTGTAGAAGGAGATGAAAAATTAGCAATATTGCCTCAAGGAAAAGATTTAGAAAATACTTTAGAACATTTTGACACTGTTGTCATTATGAAAACAAATGATTTGGAAGAGAAACTTAAAAATTGTAAGGAATTAACTAATAATAAGGAAAAATACATGATTGGTATTGTAAATCGTGTAACGTGCGATAATCAAAAAATAGATTTTGGAAAAATGGATGAAATAGATTTTAATTTAGTTAAAGAATATCTTTCATTGGCAATTATCAAAAAAATAAAAGAATAATAATAATTAACATTTAAAATACCATTAGAATATGAAACTATAAAACTGATAGATTTAAAAATGATAGATATAAATATCTAAGTAAATTAATTAATTGATTAAATGAATAAATAAACTAGTATCAAATTACTATTGAAATAGTAAAATAATAATAAAATAATAGTAAAATAATAAAAGTAATAACTAAACAATTGTAGTATAATATAATTATAGCCGGTGTTATGATGAATATGAGAAGTGACAATGTTAAAAAAGGTGTTTCAAGAGCTCCCAATAGAAGTCTATTAAAAGCTTGCGGATACACCGACGAAGAAATAGAAAAGCCATTCATTGGCGTTGTAAACAGCTTTACAGAGGTTGTACCAGGACATATTGATTTAAATAAGGTTTCTGAAGCTGTAAAAAAGGGTATTTACGCTAATGGAGGTACTCCTTTTGAATTTAATACAATGGCCATTTGTGATGGTATTGCTATGGGTCATGAAGGTATGAAATACTCCTTACCATCAAGAGAGTTAATTGCGGATACCGTTGAAAGTATGGCAAAAGCTCACGGCTTTGATGGTTTAGTATTAATACCTACATGTGATAAAATAGTACCTGGAATGATTATGGGTGCTTTAAGATTGGATATTCCATTCATCGTTGTTACTGGCGGCCCAATGATGCCTGGAGAACTTAAGGGTAAAAACTACGACTTAATAAGCGTATTTGAAGGTGTAGGGGAATACACCGTTGGAAAAATTACTGAAAAAGAACTTTTAGAAATTGAAGATTGTGCTTGTCCGGGAGCAGGTAGCTGTGCAGGTTTATTCACTGCAAACAGTATGGCTTGCTTAACTGAAGCTTTGGGTCTTTCACTCCCATTATGTGCCACAACTCCTGCAGTAGATGCCTTAAAAGTTAGATTGGCTAAAAAAAGTGGTATGAAAGTTGTAGATTTAGTAAAAGAAGGAGTAAAACCTACTGACATTTTAACAAAAGAAGCATTTGAAAATGCGATACTTGTTGACCTTGCTTTGGGCGGCTCTACAAATACGACATTACACATTCCTGCAATTGCGAACGAAATAAGCGAGAAATTTATAACTTTAGATGATTTTGACAGACTTTCAGACGCTGTACCTCATATTACATCCATTAGTCCAGGCGGATGCCACTATATGGTAGATTTACATAAGGCTGGAGGTATACCTGCAGTCTTAAAAGTTTTAAAAGACACTATTAGAAATGTTAAAACAGTTTCTGGAGAAACTACCCACGAAATAGCTGAAAAGGTAAAATACTTTGACAAATCAGTTATAAGAAGCGTTGAAGAACCGGTTCACGAAACTGCAGGTTTGAGAGTTTTAAAAGGAAACCTTGCTCCAAATGGGTGTGTTGTTAAAATTGGTGCAGTTAGCCCTAAAATGCACAAACACGAAGGACCCGCAAAGGTTTACAATTCAGAAGAAGATGCAATTACCGCCATATTCAATAACGAAATTGTTAAAGGCGATGTTGTGATTATAAGATACGAGGGACCTGCAGGCGGTCCTGGAATGAGAGAAATGCTTTCCCCAACATCTGCAATTTGTGGAATGGGCTTAGATGATAGCGTAGCTTTAATTACCGATGGTAGATTTAGCGGCGGTAGTAGAGGACCTTGTATTGGGCATATTTCACCTGAAGCACAAGCTGGTGGACCTATTGCTTTAATTGAGAATGGCGACATTATAAAAATTGATATGATTGAAAAATCTATTGATTTACTTGTAGATGAAACAGAATTGGATAAAAGGTTGAAAAATTGGAAAAAGCCTGAGTTAAACGTTAAAGGTTACGTAAAACGATACTCTAAACTAGTTTCGTCTGCAGACGAAGGAGCAGTTTTAAAATAAATTTATAAAAATAATAATAGTAATAATAGTAATAATAATAGTAATGATAGTAATAATAATAGTAATGATAGTAATAGCAATATTAATAACATTAAATTATGATTTTTTCTTTTTTATGAGACTATAATTTAAAACAATAATTTGAAATCAACTATTTTATATAGAATTAAATTAAATCATTTATTCATAATTATAATAATCATTATCTTATCGATGTATTACACATTAAAATTATGGGATACTATGGAAAATAAAAAAAATTTAGAAAACTTCAATAATTTAAACGAACATATTTTAAAAGTGAATAATAGTGAAAATTTTATTGAAAAATTTAGTAACACCAAAAATGCACTTTTTGCGTGTACTATTTCGTCAATAGAAACCACAAAAACCATACCTATTTCTGGAGTAAATGCAAAGGTGATTGATTACACACCTGCTGCAGATATGGAGCTTGTGACATTAGGAAAAAGCATATCCCTGTCTCATCCACCAATAGATGCTACAAATTGCCCTAGTCCTGCTACAATTACTCGTGCAGTTGTAGATTTATTAAATATGCCCTGCATTACTATTGACGCGGGTAGCAATATAAAACCTAAAATACCCCATATACTTGCTGAAAAAGAGCCTACAGGCGATATAAACGTGGGTAAAGGTATTAAAAATTCAAAGCTTTTAGTAGAAAAAGGTAAATTACTAGGTAAAAATTTAACTTGTGACAAATTAATACTTGGAGAAAGTGTACCTGGTGGAACTACTACTGCCATGGGTGTTTTAGTAGGTTTAGGTTACGATGTGAAGGATAAAATAAGTTCAGGCTCTGTAGCAAACCCAAAAGACTTAAAATTAAGTGTTATTCAAAATGGTTTGAACATAATGTACGAAACATTAAACGAAGATACATGTGCAAATAACGATAAAAATAAAAATGAAAGTACTAAGCATGAAAAAATTAAAGCTTCGATTTATGATGTTATGGATGCAGTAGGCGACAATATGTTGGCAATTAACGCGGGTATTTGTATTTCATTAGTTGAAAGAAATATACCTATTTTATTAGCGGGCGGTGGACAAATGGCAGGTGTCTTAGCGGTAATAAAAGAAATAAGTCCTGAAACGCTTGAAAGAGAATTGATAGGTATAAGTACTACGGAATTTGTATATAATGACCATAATGCAGATTTACAGGGGATATTAAACCAAATATGTGTCATACCTACATATATATCCAAATTCGACTATGAAAACTCGTCTGTAGATGGTTTAAGAGCTTACTGTTCGGGTTCCGTTAAGGAGGGCGTAGGTGCTGGGGCTATGGCTACATACGCGTACTTAAATGGATTAAAACCAGAAGATATAAGGAATTACATTGAAAAATACTATTATGAATGGTATAAAGAAATATTGTAATTGATTTATTTAATTTATTAATGAATTGAGATATTAAGTTTGTATATCGTTTGTATGTCAATTGAAATCCGATAATATTTTAAAAATTGGAGTACATAAATTAAAACATAATATTATAAAATTTTATTAAAAAACTTTATTTGGTGACTATATGAAATCAAAAGTTATAATGCTTGCAGATGATGCAAAAACTTCACCTTCTAAGCTTTTTAGATACTTAAATTCATTAGAAGAAGATATTAATGTAAAAGAAACTTGTTTTGGTGCTTTTATAGAGGGGGAAGATGAATTAGTTGATAAAATAGCAGATAAAGTTCGAGATTTGGAAAAAAATAAGATATTTTGTAAAGATAGGGGCTTTCCGATATGGGATAAGAGAAGATGTAGGGCTTTTAGGAAAGGAGGTCCTAGAGAAGGTTTCCACCAACTTGAAGCAGAACATAGGGCTCTAAAAACTATATCTCAAGGTTTAGAAGAATACGAAACTGAAAAATCCACCTACGAAAATGTTCAAGAACTAAAAAAGAAAGTTATGGAAGAATACGAAAAAACCCTTAAAAAGTCTGAAAAAGTTTCTGTAGATACTTTTGCAAAAATTGCCAATGAATTTGAAGCTGACGATAAATCAAAAGTTAAAAAAGATAAAAAAGATAAAAAAGCAGATGATAAGACCAATAAGGAATAATAAAATAAAAAATAGTATGGCATAATATAGTGTCCTATACTATAACACCCTATTGAAATCGATAAATAAAGATTTTAAAGTCTTTTATCAATAATTCTTTTACTTTTTTTCTCACTACGGGGTAATTCTCCAGAATTTACACATTCTACATCAATTTTAATACCGATGAAGTTTTTAAATTTCTTTTGAACTTCTTGCTCTAATTTTAATAAAGTTTTTGAATCAATAATTAATCCTTTTTTTAATTCTACTCTCAAGAGCATATTGTCCCTACCTTCGTTCTTTGTGAGAACTACTTGGTATTCGCTACATAATTCATCTAAACATTCAATTACTTTTTCAATTTGTTGGGGGAATATATTTACTCCTTTAATTTTAATTCTATCGTCTGAACGTCCTAAAATTCTTGAAATCTTTGGATATTTAACACCACAACTACATTTTCCAGTCATTATTTGTGTCAAATCCCCTGTTCTGTATCTAATAAGTGGAGCACCTTCTTTTACGAGTGTTGTTATTACAAGCTCCCCAATTGTTCCGTCCGGCAAAACTTTGCCCGTTATCGGGTCTATTATCTCAAATAACAAATAATCATTCCAGTAGTGTAATCCATTGTGTTCATCACAATCTATGGCTATTCCAGGACCGTAAACTTCAGTTAAACCATAAATATCATACGTTTCCATATTTAGCTCTTTTTCTATCCTATTTCTCATTTTTTCGCTCCATCTTTCAGAGCCGATTATACCTTTTCTAAGGCATATTTTATCAGAAATACCTCTTTTGTGAATTTCTTCTGCTAAAAGTAAGGCATATGATGAAGTAGAGGTTAATACTGTTGATTTTAAATCAACTATCATTTTTAATTGTTTTTCCGTGTTTCCTGGACCCATTGGTATAGTCATAGCCCCCATTTTTTCAGCACCCAATTGGAAACCAATTCCTGCAGTCCATAATCCATAACCTGGTGTTATATGAACCCTATCAGTACTTACGACGCCTGCTACCTCATAACATCTTGACATCATGTCCGTGAATACTTCAACATCTTTCTTCGTATAGGGAATTATAACTGGTTCGCCAGTTGTT
Source organism: Methanococcus voltae (assembly GCF_017875395.1). NCBI lineage: Archaea > Methanobacteriati > Methanobacteriota > Methanococci > Methanococcales > Methanococcaceae > Methanococcus > Methanococcus voltae. The sequence goes on from NZ_JAGGMO010000002.1 coordinate 359,483, forward strand.
CCTGACGTAGAATGGATTCTAACGATTTCTTCTTCAGATACTGCACTCAATCCGAGCGGATAAGCTTTCCTTAATTCTGATTTTGTAGTGAAGGGTAATTTTTGGATATCTTTGAGTGTCTTAATTTCTGAAACTTCGATATCTTTTAATTTTTCTTTATAGAATGTTCCTTTTTTAGCCCTATTTACTAAATCTATCAATAAATCAATCTTTTTTTCCTTCTCATCAATATTTTTATCAATATTTTTATTATCCATCTTATCCCTTTAAATCTTAATAACATTATTAGAATTAATATTCGCATATTTTTCAAAATTATTAATTGCAAATTCTACGGCTTTTAAATTTATATCCTTAATTTTACTTGGCATTTCTTCTTTTATGGTATTATTTAATTCATTTACTGAAAAAGGCAAATAATTATTAAAACATGCGATTGCTATCATCATAATATTCATAGTTTTTAAATTTCCAAATTCTAAAGCCATTTTATTGAAATTACATGATGTTAATGTATTATTTTTATCAAATAGTTCCATAATTTTGATAACTTCCTTTTTAGAATATATTTCATTTTCTGGTGTTTTAGAACTTGAATATATTGGATTACTATTTAATAATACTTTAGCATCCTTATTTAAATACTCATTGTATCGGTAAGCTTCAGCAGGTTCAAAGCCTATTATAACGTTTGCTTGCCCTTTTGGTATTAAAGAACCTTTTCTATAAGAATCTAACCTTAAATTACTTACTACACTACCTCCTCGCTGTGACATTCCGATAGTTTCTGCAGTGCTTATTTTATAACCTTTTCTTAACGCCATAGTTGCGATTAAACGTGATGCTAAAACTATACCTTGACCTCCTACGCCCGATATGATTATATCACATTTTTTCATAGATTACACCCTTAAATAGTTTAAATTAAACTTATTTTTACAATATAATTAGTTATTTATTTTTAATTTAATTTTTAATTTAATTTTTAATTTAATTTTTAATTTATATTATTTTATTTTATTATTATTATTTTTTAAGTACGTCAAATACTTATTTCGTACATTTTTGGATTAATTTCATCCATATATGTACTTATCATGTACTCCGAAAACCCGAATATCACAAATATTGTCGACATATAAAATTATATTTTAGAATACTAATTTTTTAGATAAGGCACCTTTTGGACATATATTAATACATAAACCACAATTTGTACAAGAATCTAAAAGTTCTATACTGTTGTTTAATGAATCATACCTCAATGCAGGGCAACCTATTTCATTTATACATAGCTTGCAGGAATTACATAAATTCTCGTCAATAACCACTTTTAGATTTTTGGCTTTAGATTTTTTAGAGTTAGGTATTTTCTTTGTTACGCAATCTCCTTTAAATATAATTGCAGAAACTCCTTTGTATTCCATTGAACTTTTGCATTCTTTAAGAATATTGTTAAAAACTTCCTCTTGTTCGATATTTGCAAATTTGCTTATATCTATTGTTTGGACGTTTTCCACGTTGCAACTCTTCAAAACTTTTTCAATATCAATTACCTTAGCATTTCCTCTTGCTTTCTGTCCAGTTCCGGGGTGGGGTTGATGACCAGTCATTGCAGTTGTCTCGTTATCTAAAACAACTATTGTAACGTCCGCTTCATTATAAACAGCGTTCACTACCGCAGGTATCCCGGAGTGGAAGAACGTAGAGTCTCCAATAAATGCTATATTCTTAGTATTTGAATTTACCCTACTTAAACCAGTTGCTAAGCTAATTCCTGCCCCCATACACAAACAGGTGTCGGTTGCACTTAAAGGAGGAGTCGCTCCGAGTGTGTAACAGCCAATGTCACCAGAAAATATTGTTTCAATATTTTGTTTTTTAAATTCTTTTGCAACTTTTTTAAAGGCATAAAATGCAATTCTGTGCATACAGCCTGCGCATAATGTTGGTAACCTTACAGGCAGTGTTATTTCTTGTTCCGTGTTTTCCCCATTGCCCATTTTATTTTTATTATAATTATTATAATTATTATTATTATTATTATTATTATTATTATTATTATTATTATTATTACATTCAAATTCAATATCTTCGTTAATTATTTTATTTAGTAATGTTTTAACGATATCTACATTGTATTCTCCACATTTTGGGAATAAATTGTATTTTCCATAAAATTTAATATTATTTAAATTATTATTGTTTGTATTATTAATTGTACTATTATATTTACCAATTAATTTTAACGTATTATCCTCTAAAACCGAGTCTAGCTCTTCTACTGTAACCAATATATCTTTTTTATTATTTTTTATAAAATCTAACACCTTGGATTCAGGGAATGGGTAAGGAGTACTTATTTTTAAAATCTCAATATTATAATTATCTAAAAAATTTTGAAATTCGTCATTCGTTTTGTCTTCTTTTAATATGTTTAACGCTTCTAAAGTATAATAATAAGAAACTCCGGATGTAATAATCCCTAAATTCTTTTTATTATTTTTATTATCAGTATTTTTATTATTGAATATTGTTATGTTGTTAAAATTAGAATTGGAAAAGTCCTCTGCAATTTTCAATTGCTTTTCTTCAAGTATGGGGTGGTTTTTACTTACTAATTTAGGCATTATTGCCCATTTTGGGTCTTTTATAAATCCAATATTGCTTTTTTCAGTTTTTAAGCGTTCTATTACCTCATTGTCCGTGACTTTATCAATTATTACATCGTTATAGCCATGTGATAAACGTGTGGTAGACCGTAAAATAACTGGTGTTTTGTATTTTCCGCTAATTTCATAAGCATATTTCGTTAAATCGTATGCCTCTTGTGCATCACAAGGGTCAAAAACTGGTACATTTGCAAAACTACCATAATGTCTAGTATCTTGCTCTGTTTGTGAAGAATGAGGTGTGGGGTCATCAGTAACTACGATTACTAGCGCTCCATTAGTTCCCAAATATGTTAAACTCATTAAAGGATCAGATGCTACATTTAAACCGACTTGTTTCATCGTTACGATTGTATTGGCACCCGAGTAAGATGCCCCGATTGCATTTTCGAGTGCTACTTTTTCATTTGTGGACCATTCGACGTATATTGTAGTGTCGTTATTATTATCGTTAGTATTGTCGTTATTTATTTTATCCATACGGTTAACTTCTTTTATTATTGTTTCCATAACTTCTGTAGAGGGGGTTCCTGCATAACCGGTTGCTACGGATAAATTTGAATGAATGGCTCCCAAAGCTATTGCTTCATTTCCCATTAAAAATTTTTGTTCCTTAAGTGTTTTTTTCAAAAAAATCCCTCATAATAGTTAGTTTTGACCATTTTAATAATATGAGTATATAATTAAAGTTTATTTATATAAATATCGATTAATTTAAATTATTATGGCATAATTACACAATATTTATTTGATTACGTATAAATTGATTATTTTTAATACAAAGATATAATAAACATAAAACATATTATTTTAAACAAAAGTATAAAAATTTATAAAAAAATTATAAGAGAAAAAATAAAAAATAAAATATAAATAAAAATAACTTAGTTAATTTTTTCAGATGTCTAATTTACAAGGTGTTTTAATGGAATGGGTTGAGAAATATAGACCTAAATCTATGAATGATGTAGCAGGGCAAAATAAAATCAAAGAAGAGCTTACCAATTGGATTGAAGAGTATATTCAGAACGGTGGATACCATAAACCGTTATTACTTGCCGGACCTCCAGGCTGTGGAAAAACCACTTTAGCGTACGCTTTAGCAAATGATTACAATTTTGAAGTGGTAGAATTAAATGCAAGTGATAAAAGGAATAAAAACGTAATTCAACAGGTTGTAGGTACTGCTGCAGTTTCAAAATCATTAAGCGGTAGGCGCTCATTGATAATTTTAGATGAAGTAGATGGTTTATCAGGTAATGAAGATAGAGGGGGGGTTTCAGAAATTATAAAGGTTGCAAAAACTGCAAAAAACCCTATAATACTTACAGCGAACGACCCGTACAAATTAAACTTGTCTTCACTTAGAAATTCTGTCCATCTTGTGAATGTTAATTCGGTACATACTAACTCGATACCACCAGTACTTAGGAAAATAGCATTACAGGAAGGCTATGAAGTTGACCCAAAAGCTATTAAAATGATAGCTTCACATGCTAGTGGTGATTTAAGAGCTGCAATAAATGATTTGGAGTCATTGCTAATCGGAAGAACTACGCCTATGGAAACCGAGGACGTAAGAAACTTAGCAGACCGGGATAGTAAAGGAAATATCTTTGACGCAGTTAGGATTGCATTAAAAACTACACACTACGATATTGCAGTTTCTACGACTAGAGACTTGAATGAAGATATTGGAACTATTCAAGAGTGGTTAGCTGAAAACATACCGAGAGAATACCAAAAGCCACACGAAATAGCAAAAGCTTACGATTACATTTCCAAATCAGATATTTACCTTGGCAGGGTTTACCGTAGGCAACATTTTGGATTTTGGAAATATGCTTCAGCGCTAATGACTGCAGGAGTTGCATTATCTAAAGACGAAAAGTATCGGGGATTCATACGATATTCGCCCCCTACAATATTTACTAAATTAAGTAGGTCCAAAGTACATCGTCAAAAAACTAAAGCATTAGCCTTAAAAATAGGTCAAAAAGTGCATTTGTCTTCTAAACGTGCTATGGAATATATGCGGTTATTGCCATTAATTTTTGAGAATGATATGGATACTTCAATAGGATTAATTGAGTATTTTGAATTAACCAAAGATGAAGTAGAATTTTTAAGTAAGAAACCTGTTGCAACTAAAATATTTAAGCAAATTCAAAAAAATGAAAAAGAACAAGCTAAAGCAAGGAAAAAAGAACTCAAAGAGATGGAAAAATTAAATAAAGAAAGTGATAGCGAGTCTAAAACAGCATCTAAAACTAAAAGTAAGAGTAAAGGTAAAAAAGATAAAGCTTCCAATTCTGCGAAAGAAAATGGAAATAGCTTAGAAAAATTCTTAAATCCCGTTAAGGTGGAAAAAGAAATAGAAATAGAAAATGAAAAAAAAGATGATAATTCAGATAATTTAAAAAATACACCTAAAAGTCAAATTACATTGGATAATTTCTTTTAATATATTTTAATATTTTTTAATATATTTTAATTTGTATTTTCGCTATTTTCTTTGCTTAAATACAATGTTTGCGATGGAAATGCAAAATTTAAATTTTCTTTTTCAAATTCTTCCCTTATTTTTAAATTAACGTTTTCACAAGTATTTAAATAATAATCATAACTTAAATTGTTAACGTAATATTCTACACGTATATCTAACGAATAAGCACCATAATTCGTAAAATTAACCCATATGGGGTCTACAACCCCCTCTTCATCATTTAATATCTTTTTTACAATGTTTGTTGCTTTTATAATCTCTTCTTTTGAAGTATCATAAGTAAGTCCTAGAGTAACGACTGTCCTTCTTTTCCTTCTTGCACTTTTATTTTCAATTTCCGAATTTATTATGTCCGTATTTGGTATTATTAACAAGCTATCATCAAAAGAACGTATTTTTGTACTTCTAAGTCCTATTTCTTCAACAAAACCTTGTCCTGTATCCCATTTTATCCAGTCGTGAGTTATAAATGTATTATCAGTGTAAATTATAATTCCCGCTATGAAATTTTCTAAAGTAGGTTTTGAAGCCAAAGCTACAGCTAAACCTCCAATACCTAGACCTGCAACTACTGTAGCAATATTGAAACCCATATTTTCCAATGCTAAAATTATGGCTCCCAAAATAATCATTATTTTTAATAATTTTCGGACTGGTGGTAGTATATGCCCATGTAATCTATTGTCAGAGGTTTCAATTCTCGGGTTGATGTAATGCACAAACATTTTGTCAATAAACGACATTGTGAACAATACCATTGCAATAATATAGGAAATTGATATCGCGTCATTTAGCAAAACTCTACAATGAGGTTCTAATGTCAATGAAAGGGACGCATATCTAACTGCACTAGTAAATACGAATATTACTATTGGAGTAATTGCTGAATCAATAAAAATACAGTCTATACCATTTCTTCCATTCTTAATTTTCTTTTTTAATCGATATTCCAATAATTTTTTTGTTAATTTTGCAACCACCATTCCCAATAGAATATAAATTAAAAAGTAAAAATACTTGTATATTGGATTTCCAAAAAGTATATCATTTATAAATTCCATTATCGTAACCCCCTTGGTTAAAATTACCTATAAAATACAATACGTGAAGAAAATAATAATAATAATAATAATAATAGTAGTAATAATAGCTAATTAAATACATTTAAAATCTACAATATATTATAACATATTTGAATATTATATATGTTATTTATTATTTGGATTTATATAAAAAATAATAAAAGAAAGTAAGAAACTAAAAAAGTAAAAATATTAAAAAAGAAATATTAAATTATTTAAATTTATTTAAATGTTCATTTCTTTCATTTTTTCTCTAATTGGAGTTACAATTTTAATCATTGACTCTGCAACCATATTTTTCAAGTCCATTGGGTGTAAACCTTCCACATATGCCTTTTCTAATTCTTCATATGAGTTAAATACGATATTTCCACCGTATTTTTCAGGTCTTTTCAATTCTGCAGGGTAGTCCAAGTAATAGTGTGCAATTTCTAAAATTGGGTTTCCACTTACCTCTTTCATAGGGCAGTATGCTTCTTTTATTTTTTTCTTAATGTCGCTATCTTCGTCATCTGCAGCGATTAAATTTCCTTTTGAAGATGACATTTTACCAACACCGTCTAATCCGGATAAAACTGGATTATGTAAGCAAATTGGTGTTTCGAAGTCCATGTTTGGCAATAATTCTCTAGCTAAAACGTGTATTTTTCTTTGTTCCATTCCACCAACAGCTATTGCAACGTTTAAGTATTTTATATCGTTTACTTGCATTAACGGGTAAACTACTTCTGCTACTTTTGGGTTATCGTCTTCTCTTGCGATAACTTCCATACTTCTTCTTGCTCTTTTCAATGTAGTTTTTAAAGCCAATTTGTAAACATCTTCAGTGTATTGAGCCCCTAATTGGTATTCTGAACCATATACATAATCTGCTTCAAGCCCCATAGCTTCAAATACTGATCTATTGTATTCACCTAATTCCCTAATTTCTTCGAGGGTACCTTTTTGATTTAAGTAAGCGTGGAAGTCTGCCAATAAAATTACAATTTTAAAGCCTGCTTTGTGTAAATCCATCATTTTTCTAATTTGTAAGTAGTGACCCATGTGAATTTTACCACTTGGTTCAAAACCTATGTATGCTATCTTTTCCCTTTTGTTTGTTTCGTCGGATAACATTTCTTTTAATTCGTCTTCTCCGATAATTTCAACACTGTTCCTTTTAATAAGGTCAAATTTTTCATTAGCGTTCATTATATCTACCTATTATGTATTAATCAATAATTTATAATGTAATATTTATAAGATTATATATTGTAAAAAATCATATTTATAAGATTAAAATATAGATTAAAGTATTAAATAAATACGAGTTTAATATATTAAACACTTCCGTATATAAATTTATAGTACCATTAAAATATCTAAATTATATAGTTATTGAATACTAAAAATATTGATTTTATAATTTCTATCATTATTACTATAATTTATATATATTATGTAACAACTATGTAATAGGATAGTTAAATTTTATTAATTAAGGTGAATTATGAAAAGAGTTATATCAGTTAGTGGTTCTGAAGAAGAAACAGTTGAAATATGTGAAAAGGTTGCTAAATTAGGTTTGGAATGTTCCTTTGATTCAAAGGTTAAAAGTACTGACGGCTCGATTTCAAGTATTATGATTAAACTTTACGATAATGACCGTATAAGATTAAAAGAAGGGCATAAAGATATTTTAGCAATAATAACTGACGTTAAAAACAAATATAATGCAAATAAAAAGGGAATGTTCACATATCAATTTACCGATTTAAAAACGCCTGTTAACAAAGATTTGATAATGGATGCGTTAAAATACTCTAAAATAAAATATGAGTATTTAAAAAGTGAAAACGAGTTACTTGCAGAAATAACCGCTCAAGAATTAGATGATTTACTTAAAGAATTACAAGAAATCTACATAGATTTATCTTACTACCCCATTGGTTCAAAACCGGTTAAAAATGCCGTAGTACTTGGTGTATTTATCTCAGGTGTTGAGATGGAAGATATATTAGAATTAGGGCTTGAAAAAGGTTGCTTTAGGGAAGAAGATGATAGAATTGTGTTAAATATGGATATTGATAAAGTAAAAACCATATTATGCAGTGCAGCGAATTAAAAAATCAACAAAAATAAGATATAAATCCTGCATATAACAAAATATATAAATAAAATATGGCCTATATACTTACAACTACCCAAAATTATGAGTATGTCAAATAATTATTTATTAACGATTACGTATTATTAATTAATAATTAATAATTAATAATTAATAATTAATTGTTTATTATTTATACAGTAATTATTACAATTATTATATTACAATTTTAAAATTTTATAATTACGCTATATAAACCATAAACCATATTGGTGAAAACATGATTAAAATTATAAAACAAACGGAAAACTACCTCGAATTTGAATTAAAAAATGAAGACCATTCATTACCCAATATATTAAAAGATATCTTATTATCAAAAGAAAATGTAGTAATGGCTTCATACAATGTTGAGCACCCAGTTTTAGACCCTGAAAGTGGTAAATACATCTCAAACCCAGTTTTAGTTTTGGAAACTGCTGAAGGAACTAGTGCAGTTGAGATTTTAAAAGAAAGTTTAAGCGATTTAATCGAATTATGTGATGCAGGATTAAAAGATTTATAATCGACATAGTTGATATTAATCTAATTATAATCATATCTGCTATTTTTTTAATTTATATTATAATTGTTAATTATGCTTTTGATATGAATAATATCTATTTTTGAAATTTATTTCCAACCTATATTATGCTTTAAGTTGTAACATAAAAATACTAAATAGTAATCTATTTAATTTATAAGTTAAATAAATTGATAACGTTGAATAGTTAAATATTTACATTTTTAAACATTGTTGGTGAAAAAAATGGTAGACCTTATAAACCAAAAAAACCCTATTTTAGCAGGTATATTATCCTTTTTAATAGTGGGTGCAGGTCAAATATACAATGGGCAGATTAAAAAAGGTATATTATTATTAATAGCTGGTTTAATCTCCGGATTCTTAATGTTTTTCTTAATTGGATTTATACTATTACCTATTGTTTATATATACGCGATTTACGACGCTTACACTACTGCAGATAAAATAAATAAAGGCGAAATCGTTATTAATTAAATTTATATTTTTTTATTTTTAGTATAATTTACTATTTTTAATAATTTTATTACTCATGCTACAAATTTCTATATATAGTTTAACGACAATAACGTTAAACAATATTATTTCTTTAAAAATTTTTAAAATATTTAAATTTTATTTTTATCGTAGTAATATTTATATAATAGTTAATCAATATTAAATTTGCTCCATGTTAAGACTGCAAAGTCATATAACAATTACAGGAGGCTACACAATGGACAGTGTAAAAATAATAAACGCAGTGAAGGAGGCTCGAAATTCAGCAAAGCCGCGAAACTTCACACAGTCTGTTGACCTTATCATAAACCTCAAAGAGCTTGATTTGTCAAGACCTGAAAACAGGATGAAACAACAAATCGTGCTCCCAAGCGGTTTAGGAAAAGAAATCAACATTGCTGTGATTGCTAAAGGAGATTTAGCTGCTCAAGCTGAAAGCATGGGCCTCACTGTAATAAGACAGGAAGAATTAGAAGAATTAGGAAAAAATAAAAAGCAAGCTAAGAAATTAGCTAACGCAAACCAATTCTTTGTTGCACAAGCTGATATGATGCCTATTGTAGGTAAATCATTAGGTGCCGTTTTAGGTCCTAGAGGTAAAATGCCACAACCTGTTCCTGCTAATGCAAACCTTAAACCTTTAATTGAAAGGTTTGGTAAAACCATTAGCATCAACACAAGAGATAAAGCATTTTTCCAGGTTTACGTAGGTAAAGAATCAATGAGTGACGAAGAACTTGCAGCAAATATCGAAGCAGTATTAAATACTGTTGCTAGGAAGTATGAAAAAGGACTTTATCACGTTAAAAGCGCATTTACAAAACTTACCATGGGTGCTTCAGCGCCTATAGAAAAGTAGAGGGGTTGAGATTATGAGTGAAGTAAAATTTGAACATAAAATTGCCTCTTGGAAAGTAGATGAAGTTAACGCATTGAAAGACTTACTTAAAAGTGGTAATGTAATTGCTATTATTGATATGATGGAAGTTCCTTCAGTTCAGCTTCAAGAAATAAGAGACACAATCAGAGACTCAATGACTTTGAAAATGTCAAGAAATACATTAATGAAAAGAGCGATTGAAGAAGTCGCTGAGGAAACAAGTAATCCTTCATTTACAAAATTAATTGATTGTATGGAAAAAGGTGCTGCACTTATTGCAACCGAAATGAACCCATTCAAACTCTACAAGACTCTTAACGAGAGCAAAAGCCCTGCGCCAATTAAAGCCGGAGCTACTGCACCTTGTGATATTGAAATTAAAGCTGGTTCAACCGGTATGCCACCAGGACCATTTTTAAGTGACTTGAAAGCTGTAGGTTTACCTGCTGCAATCGAGAAAGGTAAAATTGGTATCAAAGAAGATACAATCGTTGCTAAAGAAGGAGATGTAGTATCCGCTAAATTAGCTGTGGTATTATCAAAATTAGATGTTAAACCTATGGAAGTAGGTTTAAACGTATTAGGCGTTTACGAAGATGGAATTGTATACGACCCTGAAGTATTAAAAATTGATGAGGACGAATTCCTCGCTAAATTACAAAATGCTTACACTGGTGCATTCAACTTATCCGTTAATGCAGTTATTCCAACATCAGCTACAATTGAAACAATCGTACAAAAAGCATTCTCCAATGCTAAGGCTGTATCAGTTGAAAGCGCATTCTTAACATCAGAAACCTCAGACGCTATCTTAGGAAAAGCTACAGCTCAAATGTTAGCAGTTGCTAAATTAGCTGGTGAAGATGCTTTAGATGATGAATTAAAAGGAATGGTAAGTGGTTCAGAAGCAGAATCAGCTCCTGCAGCTGAAGAAGCTCCTGCAGCTGAAGAAGAGAAGAAAGAAGAAGCTCCTGCAACAGCAGGTATGGGCTTATTGTTCTAAAATCTTCAATTTTTTAGTATAACATATGAATAAATTTAATATATTTGATTATAGAAATATAATTATAGGAAAAATAACGATTTAAAAAAATCTAAAGTATATATTGAAAAAATATATATACTTCAATAGATTATCTGAAAACTAATAATTATAAAAACACAAAACGAAGTAAATTATTAGTATTTGAGGTGTACTTTATGGAATACATATACGCAGCTTTATTATTAAACTCAGCAGATAAAGAAATCACAGAAGATGCAGTTAAAGCAGTTTTAACCGCTGCTGGTGTAGAAGCAGACGATGCAAGAGTTAAAGCATTAGTTGCTGCTTTAGAAGGAGTAGACATTGAAGAAGCTATTGCAAAAGCAGCAGCAGCTCCTGTTGCAGTTGCAGCAGCTCCTGCAGCAGCTGAAGCTCCTAAAGAAGAGAAAAAAGAAGAGAAAAAAGAAGACAACGGTGCTGCAGCAGCAGCTGGTTTAGGCGCTTTATTCGGATAATTAAATTAAATCCGAATATTCTCATTTCTTTTTGATAAATTAGACGATAAAACTTGTTATTTTTTAAATATTTAGATTTAATAAAATAGATTATTTTAAAACATTTTATGATATTGTAATTTTAATTGTAATATATAACTATATCCATAGATATAAATACATCTATATCTTTGAATAATATTTGCGTATTCTAATTAAATTTTTAATATAATTGGGACATATGTGTAATACGATTATAAAAAGTATATAAATACCTTTATATACTATATAAATAAAACTTATATTATATGTAATATAGGTGAGAGCTATGGAGCCTGAAATAAAAATTGTTAATGTAGTAGTTTCAACACAGATAGGAACAGACATAGATTTAGAATATGCTGCCGATGTTTTAGACAACGCAGAATATGAACCAGAGCAATTCCCGGGTTTAGTTTGTAGATTAAGCGACCCAAAAGTTGCATTATTAATATTTAGAAGCGGTAAATTAAACTGTACTGGTGCTAAAAATAAGGAAGAAGCAGAAATAGCTATTAAAAAGATAATGGCAGAACTTAGAGAAGCAGGCATGGAATTATTCGATAATCCTGAAGTTAACGTTCAAAACATGGTTGCTACAACCGAATTGGGTATGGAACCTAACTTAGACGATATTTCAACATTAGAATGCACAGAATATGAACCAGAGCAATTCCCTGGCTTAGTATACAGATTAAGCGACCCAAAAGTTGTAGTATTAATATTCGGTAGCGGTAAAGTTGTTATAACAGGTTTGAAGAAATTTGAAGACGCATATATTGCATTTAACAAAATATTGACTACATTAAAAGAGCTTGAAGAAGAATTTTACTAAATTTACTAAATTTTGAATATTAATTATTTTATCCATTTTTTTAATATATACTACCCTTTACATTATTTTTATTTTATTTTATTTTTATTTTATATTTAAGTTGTGTCCATATTGCAACATAGTATAGATAAGATATTAAAATATGTATATATACTATAATTGTGTATTTTTTATGTAATCTAATTTTAATTTAGTTTAAATCCATTATTATTATTATTATTATTATTGATTTAATAAATAGTTATATATTAAATAATTATACAGGTGCATGTGAATTATGATTGCTATTATCGATTATAACGCAGGAAACTTAAGAAGCATTGAAAAAGCATTTTCAATCTACGAAAACAACGTAAAAGTCACAAATGACCCCGAAATTATATTATCCGCTGATAAAGTCGTATTACCCGGCGTAGGAAACTTTGGAGATTCTGTAAAGAATATAGAAGCAGTTAAATTTGACGAAAAAATATGTGATAAATTAAATACGAATTGTTCAAATTTAAAAGAGTTAATCACCCAAGATATTGGAAAAGTACCTTTTTTAGGTGTTTGTGTTGGAATGCAACTACTCTTTGAAAAAAGTGAAGAAAGTGAAGGGGCAGGATTAAGCGTATTTAATGGGGAAGTAGTTAAATTTACCGATGTTCCAAAGATACCTCATATGGGTTGGAATAACGTTAAACAAATCAAAGATATACCATTATTTGAAGGAATAAAAGATAACGATTACTTTTATTTTGTTCACTCATATTATGTAAAAACTTTTGACGAAAAAATAATTGCAGGTACCTGCGATTATGGTACTGAATTTACCTGTGCAGTTAATAAAGATAACATCTACGCTACACAGTTTCACCCCGAAAAAAGTGGAAAATCCGGCTTAAAAATGATTGAAAACTTTATAGAGTTAATCTAAAAAATAAAAAAAAGTTAAAATATTTAAAATAGTTAAAAAATAAAATTAAATTCTATTTTTTTTTATAAATTATTATATTGGTTATGAGTATATACTGTTCGTATTTTATTTATAATAAGTAATCTTTAGCTACGTCAACGCCACATCCTGCGTCGTATCCAAGTTTTTTAAGACCTGCTTCGATTAATGCTAAAGTACCTAATATATGGTGCTCTTTTACGCTACCCATGTGTCCAATTCTAAAGATTTTACCTTTTAAGTGAGCTTGACCGCCTGCAACTAAAACATCGTAATCTTTGTTTAAAGTTCCTCTGAAATCCTTGTCACTTACTCCTTCAGGGTACAAAGCAGATGTAACTGTTACAGATCTTGCTCTTTCTTTTGCGAACAATTCAAGACCCATTGCTTCTAAACCTGCTCTTGTAGCTTCTGCAAATTTATCGTGTCTTTTGAATCTGTTGTCTAAACCTTCGTCAAGTACGATTTCTAAAGCTTTATTCATTGAGTAAGTCATTGATACTGATGGAGTGTAAGGTGTTTCTTTGCTACTTTCCCACTTTTTCTGGTAAGCTTTGATATCTAAGTAGAATGATTTGGTTTCGGTTTTATTGATAATTTCCCAAGCTTTGTCATTTACTGAGATAGCTGCCATTCCAGGAGGTGCAGCAATACATTTTTGGGAACCAGTTACACAAATGTCGATGTTGAATTTATCTACATCCACATAATCGCCACCCAATGAAGAAACAGTATCTACAATGTAAATTGCATCGTGTTTTTTCACTACTTTTCCAATCTCTTCAATAGGGTTTTTTACACCAGTTGATGTCTCGTTGTGAACGATTGTAACTACTTTTGTGTCAGGGTTTTCTTCGAGTGCTTCTTTAACCTTTTCCACGTCAGCCATGTCCCCCCATTCATTTTCAAGCTTTATTGTGTTTGCTTTGTATGTGTTTGCAATTTTGTAAAACCTGTCTCCAAAGTTTCCATTTACTATGTTTAGTACTTTATCCCCTTTGTCCACGGTGTTTGAAATTGCCATATCCATTGCTGCAGTTCCTGAACCTGTTATTAAGTGCGCATCATATTTTGTTTGGAAAACTTTTTTCATTTTGTCCACTGTATCTTCCAAAAGTGCTCCGTAATCTGCGGTTCTATGCCCAATAATAGGTAAGGACATTGTGTTTAAAACTTCGTTTGGAACCATTGTAGGTCCAGGTATCATTAATAACTTTTCAGTATTCAATTTCATCAAATCCCTCGAGGATATTGTTGTTTTATTTTTTATTTTATTATTTGGAATTATTTATAAATTATTTTATTATATTTTAACTATATTCTATATATTTTGTTATATTATACATATTTTTACATTGTTTAATAGTATAAATAGTTAATTTATTTAGAATATAATATATTTAGAGTACTAATTTTAGAATACTAATTTTAGAATACTAATATTAGTAAATATAAATAATCCAATATTATTATCGATATCCTTTTTAATTACTATTATATAATAATTAGCATAACTGAATTTAAAATAAAATATGATAAATTCTAGCAATAAGTGATATCGTTATAAAATTATACTAAGTTAATAATTCAAGGTATGAGGGATAAAATGAATAAGAATGAAGAAAATAAAAGTCCATTTGATAATAAAGTTTGTGAAATTTGTGGAAAACCTGCAAAAACATATAGATTTGGAGCCATGATATGCGAAAGCGAAGAATGTCTTGATAAAGCAATGAGTCAACGAGGAGGTCCCGCAGGACACCAGCTAAGAGTGGCTTCCATAGGTACCTTGAATCCGGTTAAAATTAGCGCAGCTCAGGAAGCCTTAAACCGTGCCTTAGGCAGTGTTTTGATAACTTCAGTAGATGCCGATAGTAATGTATCCGACCAACCTATTGGATTCGATGAAACATTTAAAGGTGCATACAATAGAGCAAAAGAAGCGTATGATAAAGCTTCTTCCATGTATGGAATAGGCTTAGAAGCAGGCATTGTTGAAATCGGTGAAAAAAAGTTAGATATCCATATTTGCGTAATTTATGATAGCTTCAGACATACAGTAGGCACATCTTCAGGATTTCAAGTACCTCAAGAAATACTTTCGGGGATTGAAAAAGGTGTTGAATGTGGAGAAATTGCGGGAAAACTATATGGTAACCCAGAAATAGGTAAAAATATAGGCTTAATAGGACAGCTTACTGATGAAAACATAGTTAGAAAGGATTTATGCAAGCAAGCCATTACTATGGCATTAGTACCAAGATTGGCACAGAATATGACTACTAAATTCTAAATTATATTTTTAATACTGTTTTAATTATGATTTGTTTTTTTATTTTTACTTATAACCACAAACAATAGATTATTTTGGATATTCTAACAAATAAAATATATTTAAATGGTTAAATTCTTAAATAAAATAGAAAAGCATAAAAACGTATGTTGAATAAATATATAAAAGTAATTTAAAGAATTCTACAAATTTTTATAAAATTTATAAAATTTATAAAACTTATAATTTATTAGTACTCAAATTAAAAATAAAACGTTATATAGAACTTTAAATAATAGATATTATTGAATTCACTAAATCAATATATTGTATGGCTTAGCTAATAGGGTATTTGTATCAATTTATCATTTTTAAAAACAAAGATTAAAAAATAATACGAAAATTGAAAATTGAAAATTGAAAATATATAAATAAGCTTAAATATCGATAATCATCTAATTTAATATATAATGTGTTATTTTTGTTTTCACATTGGGAGAGGATATTGTGAAAGTAAATAATTTAAAATGTGGCTACTGTGGGGCATGCGTTGGCATATGTCCGAGGAACGCAATTGAACTTATTGAAAATAAAATAGAAATTAACGATGAAAAGTGCAAAGGTTGTAAACTTTGTAAAGAAATATGTCCAGTAAATGCTTTGGAGGAATAAATATGAGGGCACTAATTAACAGTTACGACGTCGTAGTTATCGGCGCAGGACCTGCAGGGAGCATGGCTTCATATAATGCTTCAAAGATGGGAGCTAAAACACTATTACTAGAAAAATCACAGGAGATAGGCGAACCGGTACGTTGTGCGGAAGCAGTTCCTAAAATCGATGAATTATACGGAATACCTGCAGACCCAAGTTTTGTACGTACCAAATTAGATGGTGGTTACATAGTAGCACCAAACGGTAAAGTAATAGCTATTAAGGGCGGAAAAACTGACGGATACGTTGTTGAAAGAAAAATATTCGACAAACACCTTGCAATTAGAAGTGCAAACCAAGGCACTAAAATTGCCGTAAAAAGTAGAGTTACAAATATAGAAAAAGAAGGAAGTGGCTATATTGTAACTATCAATCATATGGGCGAAGAATACAAAGTAAGAACCAAAATAGTTATTGCTGCAGATGGTGTTGAAAGCTCCATGGCTGAAATGGTTGGTTTAAAATCCAAAAAGAATGTTAAAGAAGTATGCTCTTGCGCAGAATATGAAATGACAAACGGAAAATGTATTGACGATAAAATGCTCGAGCTATACTTTGGAGGTGTTGCACCACAAGGTTATGCTTGGATATTCCCAAAAGGAGATACTGTAAACGTAGGTTTGGGCATAATTGGGGGCGAAAAGAGTGCATTAGAATATTTGGATGAGTTCATAACTAACCCTGTACTTGAAGGGCGATTAGAAAATGCCACACCTGTTGAATTTAAATGTGGTGGTGCTCCTGTTGGAGGGCCTATTGAAAAAACATATGCTGAAGGTTTCATGGTTGTGGGCGATGCTGCAGGTCAGATTAGTCCATTAACCGGTGGTGGAATATCACTTTCCATGGATTGTGGTTTAATCGCGGGAGAAATAGCAGCAAAATGTGTTAAACAGAATGATTGGTCTGAAGAAGCTATTAAAGAATATGAAACAATTTGGCACGAAAAATATTTACATTTACTCAATAATGACTTAAAATATAAAAATATCCTTCAACAATTAACGGATAAAGAATTAGATGCAATAGGGGATTCTATTGATGGAGATTTAGAGGATGTAAATGTTCCAAAAATAGCATTAAAAGCAGTTAAAAAGTCACCATCATTATTAAAATATTTAAAAGAGATATTATAAAAATTAAATTAATTTATTTTTTTATTTTTTTATTTTTATTTTTATTTTTATATTTTTATATTTTTATATTTATATTTTCATTTTATTAGTAATTATAATTTTATATTATTTTTAACGTTACTTTAGTATTATATTATTTTATTATTGGCAGTATTATTTATTAAATATTTTAAATATGCTTTTCCTATATTCATAAATAAATAACAGCCCGATAAGGAATATAACCAATAAAACGTTTTCTTTTACAAATATTGATAAGTAACCCGCCTTAGGAATTACAAATAAATTATCATTCCAGGATAAAGCTCTTTTCTTAATTTGCTCCGGTTTGACAAGTTCGGGGTCTCTATCCTGATTATTATCCCCCTTGATTATATAATAAAGATTACCATTCTTGTCAGTGTAATTTCCAATAATCCTATGGATTACAGGTTTAATATTTCCATTGTCGGAATATAGCCCATACTTGTAATTATCATATACTACTAATTGGTTGGGGTAATTTCCTAATTCAGGAACCCAGTGGGCGTCATAAATAACTACATCCCCTGTTTTTAAATTATTTAAATCAAATTCAAAACCGGCGTTTTCAACTAAAACAAAGTCTCCCCGCTCCATTATTGGATACATACTGTTAGAAACGACCACATTGACATGCGTCCAAATTAAAAGGAACAATATTACGAAAATTGCAAATTCTAAAATACTTCTACTGAGGTTTTTATTTTTTTTATTTGGTTCAGTATTTTTATTAGGTTTCTTATGGTTATCATCTTTATTATCCAAATCAGATATCTCAAATGTATTATTACCTTTATTGTTGGTTTTATTGCGAGTGGATTTTTTAGTAATAATACCATCTCCATTAATATTTAATATAATTGCTTATTACATTTTAATATTATATTCATAGTTCATATATATTACTAATCATTATTTTAAAATTATCTCTAATCCATATGGCCTATAGCATACATATACGGCGATATTTCCGAAAGATTTATATAGTTTGAATTGCAAAGTTAAAAATGTAAAAGACAGAGGTGATTTCATGGCAGAAATTCCAGTAGCTCCAGTAGTGAGAATATTAAAAAAAGCAGGCGCTGAAAGAGTAAGTGAAGGTGCAGCAAAATTATTCGTAGAAGAATTAGAAACTATCGCAATGGACATTGCAAAAGAAGCAGCAGAATTATCAAGACACGCTGGTAGAAAAACCGTTAAAGTAGAAGACATCAAAATGGTTTTAAAAAGATAATTTAACGGTTATTCTTTATATTTTCGTTTTAAATATTGTTAATTACTCTTAAAAATATTATAAAATACTATATTGATTTACAATATACTTTTATTTATAATATTTTTATCATTTTTAATTAATTAAAATGATAAAAGTATACCATTTTTAAATTGCTATTTTGAATTATTATATCGATATGTTGAATCGTTGATTATTATTATTATTATTATTATTATTATTCGTATTATAATTATTATTCTCATTATAGTTAGTATCCTAATATATTGTACAAATATCTAAAAATAGTGAAAACTGCATTTTAATTTTTCGGCATTTATATGGATTTCGGGCTATACTTTTATATAGTGAATGAATATAATATTTAGGAATTTTTATCCGTAACTTTACCAATAATTTATTCATAAAATCTGAACGTTACTGGTTCATTAATATTAATTTTAAGTTAATAGATACCGTAAATTTAAAAAATTTAAGAATAACATGGATGGTAAATAATTTCCAAATTGAATATCAAAATAAATTATAAAATAATGAGTATAATACTACGAGAATAACATATACGAGAATATTAAGAGGTTTTGAAATGAGAGTTGTATTTGCATTAGGCGGTTCTGTATTAATGCCCAAAGAAGGGGCTTCAAAAGAAAATATTGCATCTTATGCCGAAACCTTCAAAAAACTAAAAGATGAAGGTCACGAAATTTCCGTTATCATTGGCGGAGGAAACACGGCTAGACAGTATATTTCAATCGCAAGGGAATTTACAAATGATGCTTTTTGTGATGAAATAGGGATTATGTCGACTCGATTAAATAGTATGCTTTTAATATCTGCGTTAGGTAATTACGCTGTCAAAAATGTTCCTACAAGCTTTAAAGAAGCTGAAACTATTTTGAATTTAAATAAAATTGTCGTTATGGGCGGTACTCACCCGGCACATACAACCGATGCAGTTTCTGCTTCATTGGCGGAGTTTTTAGATGCTGATTTATTAGTAATTGCTACAAACGTGGATGGCGTATATACAAACGACCCACGTATTGATTCAAACGCTAAAAAATTAAAAGAAATGACAATTTCTGAATTATTAGAAATTACTGGAAATAGTTCAATTTCGGCAGGTTCTTCAAGTGTTGTGGACCCACTTGCATCCAAAATAATCGACAGAGCAAAATTAAAAACAATTGTGGTTAAAGGAACTCCATCTGAAATCATTGGCTCAATTAATGGTAATCACGACGGTACTACAATATTACCATAATCACTATTTATTTTATTTTAAACTATTTTGAGTAAAAATTTTAAGTAATTATCAGCATTATTTTTTTACAATAGAATTTTATTACTATTAATCTACAAATCAAATTTATTACATAACTTTATATTTTAAAAATAACAATTTATAATAAATTATAATAAATATATGCAAAATACATAAGTTATAGAAAAATAATTAAACTATAGCATAATTAGGGTGTAAAATATGGAAAAACATAAACATTGTATAAACTGTGGATTATCAGTACCTCCTGAAGAAGACTTTTGTTCTACAAAATGTAAGGAAGAATTCGCTAAAAGAAGAAAAAAAATGTTAAGAAGTCAACTTTTAATGTTTGGTGCTTTTGTTATCGTATTTGGTGCTTTGATAATATCAAAATATTTTGGTTAATAGTGAAATAGGGGACTTATAAAACTTAACCTATTTAAAATATCAAATAATTACCAAATAATTTTATTTAATTTTATTTAATTTTTTAATTCATATCTTATTTTAATATATTCTATAGATTATTTCAAAACTAACGAGGGATGGGACATGAGTAATACTAATTTAAAAAAATATAATATTTATGAAGTTGGAAAATATTTTAAAGGTCAAAAACCAGAAGATAAAAATCATGTTGTAATCTACGAGGAATATATTCCTTGTATGGAAGGTTTATCAGTTGGTAACAAAATCATGCTCATATTTTGGTTCAATAAATCCGATAATGAAGAAAAAAGAAGTATTATGAAAGTCCACCCGCGTGGAAATGTTAAAATACCAATGAGGGGTGTTTTTGGTACTCACTCACCGGTTAGACCTAATCCTATCGCTTTATATGAAGTTAACATATCAAACATTGATTTTGAAAAAGGTATAATTTATATTGAAGAAGAAATTGATGCTTTTGACGAAACTCCTTTAATTGACATCAAAGTATCTGCTAATTCTTTAGATTTTGAAAAATATGGCGAAAAAGTTGAAAATTACGATAAATACGGATGTAAATAAAAAATAATAAAATAATAAAATATAATAAGATATACTAAAATAGCTTAATTATTTGTAAAATTTGTAAAATTGTGAAAATATGGAAATTTTAAAAGACCTTCCAATAACTGATAATCATATTCATGTCGATGAAAAAAATGGCATGGGCTCGGTAAAAGTTGCCCAATTATTTGAAAAAGCAGGCGGTAAAACCATGGTAATTCCCAATAAACCTGCTTTTAGCTTGGAATTGGAAAAACCAATTGATGAATTACTTTTATCATTGCAAAAAATCGAAGAAGAAACAAATGTAAAGGCTTTCGGTATGGCGGGCGTACATCCGGTAGAGTTTATTAACTTTGTTAGGAATGGTATGAGCATTGAAGAAGCTAAAAATAGGATTATTAAAGCACTAGACTATTGTCAAAAGATTGTAATGGAAAATGACAATATTGTAGGGATTGGGGAAATTGGTAGGCCACATTTTGAATTAACTGGCGATGATGCTGAAATACTATGGGATACATCAAACGAATTGTTTACTTATAGTATGGCACTTGCAAAAGATGCCGATTGTGCCATCCAAATACATGCTGAAAGTGCTTCAGATGCACAGTTTAAAGAATTTTCGGAAATGGCAAAATCGGTGGGCTTAAATCCTGAAAAAGTAATTAAACATCATTGTGATAATCGGGTTAACGAAGGTATCAAATATGGAATCATGCCTTCAATTGTGGCTTCTTCCCCTTGTGACGAAGCTATTGTCATATCTGACCGCTTTTTGATGGAAACTGATTACATAGATGATTTAAAGCGCCCTGGTGTTGTATTAGGTATAAAAACCGTTCCGAGACGTACGAGGAAACTGTTGCAAAATGGTTTGATGACTGAAGAAATGTGTTATAATATTCATAAAAATAACGTTGAAAAGTGTTATGATATTGAAATTGACTTTTAATTGAAAATAAATGATAATAGAAATAGAAATAGAAATAGTAAAATAAAAAATAAAATAATAAAAAGAATAAAAAAAGAATAATAAAAAGAATAATAAAAATTATTATAATTTTATAATTCCCCCATTAATTTAGGGAATCCATTATAATAACTTTCTTTTATTTCGTCTGATGAAATGTTTACAATTTCTTGACCGTTTAATTCAACTTTTAATTGTTTTTCAGCTGTTAAATTACCCAATTTTGTTGCAAATATCTCATTGCTACTGAATTTTGAAATTACGTACTCCATAATTTCAGGAGTTACTGCTACTAAGATTCTACCTGATGATTCTGAGTAAAGATTTGTGATATTTGACAAATTACTGTTGATAGCAATATCCGCACCGAAATCAGTATTCATTGTCATTTTACTTAATGCAATAGCTAATCCCCCTCTTGAAAGGTCGACAGCTTCGTTAATTAATCCATTTTCGATTAAATCAACTAATATATTGTACGTATTCATTTCTTTTTTCAAGTCCGCTTTTGGGATAAATCCATCTTCGGTGTTGTGAATTACTTTGTGATACTCGCTACCGCCCATTTCTTCCTTAGTTTCACCGATTAATAATAAAACATCATTTTCTTTTGGTTTCACTAATACATTAGGTATTAATTCGATGTCCTTAATTTTTCCGATGATGCTTATTGTAGGTGTTGGGTTTATAGGGTAATCCTTGCCTTCGATGATTGTTTCGTTATATAAACTTACGTTTCCACCCACGACAGGAACGTTTAAAAACTCTGCTGCATCTGTCAATCCTTCGATTGATTTTTTAAGTTGCCAGTATCTTTCAGGCTTTTCAGGGTTTCCAAAGTTTAAGTTGTCTAACATACCGATAGGTCTAGCACCTACAGTCGCTAAATTTCTTACGCTTTCGCATACCAAAGTTTTAGCTGCTTCGTAAGGGTTTAATTTTGAGAATGTAGAGTTACAGTCAGCTGTTAAAGCTACACCCATTGGGTAAATATCTTGTACTTTTAAAGCTGCTGCGTCCTTTCCTGGTTTTACAACGGTTCTTAATTGAACTTCGTGGTCATATCTTTCATAAATGTTTGATTTTGAACATATGTTTGGACTTTCGAGCATCTTTTTAAGTGTTTCGTTGTGCTCTTCTTTAGTTTTTGGAGTTTTTGCATCTGCTTCCAATTTTTCCATATCTGCTACTTTTTCTTTTATATCTTCTTTTTCAGGCAAATCGTACAATGGAGCTTCACATAATAATTCAAGCGGTAAATCAACTACTAATTCATCATTGTGGTAAGCAATTAATCTTTTTGTACCTGTTGTTTTACCGATTACTGCACAAGGTAATTCGTATTTTTCGAAAATGTTTAGCAATTCTTCTTCAGAGCCTGCTTTAACAGCAAATAAATTTCTTTCTTGACTTTCTGAAATCATTATTTCGTAAGGAGTCATTCCTTCTTCCCTTAAGAATACGTTTTCAAGGTGTAATTCTGCACCTACGCCGCCGCTAAAACACATTTCAGAACATGATGAGGTTATACCTGCTGCCCCTAAATCCTTCATTGCTGTTACATTGCCGGTTTTACAAGCTTCTAATGTTGCATCGATTAATTTCTTTTCTTTGAATGCGTCACCGATTTGAACACTTGGTCTATCGCCTTCACTTTCACTGGTTAAATCTTTTGAAGCAAATGAAGCTCCCCCGATACCATCTTTTCCAGTGTCGCCCACTAAAATTATTGATAAGCCTTCTTCTTTTGCCTTACCTTCGATAATTTCATCTTCGTGGACTAATCCAATAGCTACAACGTTTACGAGGTTATTGTAATCATATGATGAATCGAATTCGCATTCTCCACCAACGGTTGGAACACCGATTCTGTTACCGTAGTCTCCGATACCACTCATAACTCCATCTACGAGCCATTTTACCTTATCTTTTTCATTTCCTTTGATGTCACCAAATCTGAGTGCATCTAATAAAGCTATTGGCTTTGAATTCATTGAGATAATATCTCTGATAATTCCCCCGACTCCTGTTGCTGAACCGTTGTATGGGTCGATATATGACGGGTGGTTGTGGCTTTCCATTGCCATTGCTACGCATATGTCTTTATCTAGCCTTATAATCGCTGCATCATCTCCAGGACCTACAATCATATTTGGGTTTTCCTTTACAGTTCTTCCAAACATTTTTAAAAGGTTTTTAGAGCTTCTGTACGCACAATGTTCACTCCATAAGTTTTCAAACATTGCTATTTCTACATCATTTGGCTTTCTGCCCAATTGCTCTTCAATAAACTTCAAATCGTTCGTATCAACCATTTTTACACCTTTGTATATGTAAATGAGACATATATATGTTAAAATATAATTTTAATTTTGGTAAACTTAATACATAATAAATTATGTTTTTGTATATATTATTATGTGTATTTTTGAGAAATTAAGAAAGAAAAACGAATAAAATAAAAAAATTAATACTAAAATAATACTAAAAATAAAATAAAAATAAAATAAAAAATAAAGAAGTATAATTTATTATTAAATATTAGCACAATGTTGCGACAATTACGTTATCTTTTACCCTGTGAATTTTTACGGTTACAGTATTTCCAAGTAATTTTTCCGTATTTTTACAGTTTATTATTTGAATTACCCTATCTCGAGCCATTCCTATAACTTCCCCAACTATTCTTCCTTCAGCCACTACTTTTACATTTTCAACAGTTTCGTTTAGTGAAAATGGGCATGGTATCCGCCTCATGGGTCTAGAACCATAGTATTTTAAAGGGGTTTTCAAATGAACTTTTATTCCTTTTTTCGCATATTCATTTTCAAGATTACCCAATAATTCATAAAATTTCTTAAAGTCCCAAATTTTCATGTTTGGTACTTTTCTACCAAATTGATATGTTAAACATAATTGTACGCCCAAAATTGGGTTTAATTTATTTGTAATAGGATTTATTGTATCTTGAGGAACCTTATTCTGTAAATCAACCGCATAATCGATTACTTTTCTAAATTCTTCGTCATTATAACCTGGTAATAATAAAGGAGCTATTAAAAGGTGAATTTTTGAATTCTTTATGTATTCTGCCATTTCTTTTATTCTTTCTATATCGTAACTTTTTTTACCAGAAAGACCTTTTGAAAATTTTTCATCCATGGCATTTATTGATAAATTTATTCTATGTAGGCCCGCCTCTTCTAGCTCATTAATTAATTTATAAGATAAATTTACCCCATTTGATTGAATTGAAACAATACCGCTTCCTTTTTTAACAACGTCGTTCAATCGTTCCACTAATTCAGGTAATGGGTGGTATAAAGTAGGTTCACCCTGACCATCCAAATGTGCTTCAATTTTATTATTTCCTTTATATTCTACAACACGCTCAAATGTATTCATTAAATGGTCAATATCAACATAGTAATCGTTTATTCTTGATTTAGATGGTGTTCCTTCATCTACCGAACAAAATGGGCATCTTATATTACAGCCACTGTGACCCCTAACTTGGATGATATTTGTACCCCTATCGATTACCCCGAAAGCAGTATGTCCGATTAAAGGGATATTTTCAGTTATATATATTGTTTTACGTCCTGTAACCTTATTTTTGAGATTTGATGCTAAATTCATAGATATATTAGTTAATATATCACTTTTAATGTTATTTATATTCTTTAAATCATATTTACTCGTTTCATCCTTAAAATCTTCCAAAATTATCTTTTTATTGGAGCATTCCCCGTCTTTTTCGTTTTCCTTAGGGTTTTCCTTAGGTATTGTTATATTACCATATTTTTTAACATTTTTTGGAATTTCTACTTCGTAATATTTATTTATTCCAATTTTTAGCATTTCAAATTTGTTATTTCTTTTTTCTTTTTTATTTTCTTTTTTATTTTCTGTTTTACTTTCTGTTTTACTTTCGATTTCGTTTTCTTTTTTATCTTCAATACTTGTAATCATTTTGTAACTTGAAAAATCTAAAATATGAGGCAAGTCCGTGGATAAATTTTCATCGTGTTTATTATTTTTCCTTTTTTTATTATTTTTTGCCATGATTAACCCTTAATTAATTCAAATTCTTGATGGATTTCGTTGTTTAAATTATTGCATAAATAATATACGCTAAGTTTTAAATGAGATATAGTATTATTTAATATTAAAATATATTGAAAAGATGTGTATGATTAAAAGATGTGTATTATTATATGATATACATAATTTATAATTATTAATAATATTTTATAAGCGGATTATGTACAATATTATAACTTATCGTAAACACTATTGTAATAGACATTATGAGTGATATTATGGAAAATTATTCTTCAGAATTAGATAAAATTATTGGAAATTACAAGCAAAATTTTAATGAAAATTTAAAAATTCTTGATGCTTCAGCTTTCATACATGGTTATAATCCCATGTTAGAGGAAGGGGAGCATTTTACGACAAATAACATTGTTGAAGAAGTAAAAACAAAGGAAGACATTGTTTTTTTAGCTTTAGAATCTAACCGTGTTAAAATCATGGAACCTAGTGCCGAAATATTGAATATTGTTAAAGAAACAGCTTTAAAAACGGGTGATGCTGTTTCAGATAATGATATGGAAATTTTAGCCCTTGCAATTCAGCTTTCCGGCGTACTATATACTGATGACTATGGTATTCAAAATGTTGCAAAAAAATTTGAAACAAAGGTTAAAAACATTAATATGGAAGGAATTAAAAAGGAATTTATTTGGCGTAAGATGTGCAAAGGTTGTAAAAAGCTTTATAATGTAAATTACAGCAATGAAACCTGCGAAGTTTGCGGAAGTGAACTAGTTAGGAAGATGGTTAAAAAAAGAATTAATAAAGGCGGTAAAAATAAAAAATATAAAAAGAATTCTAATAAAAAATATAAAAAAGACAGTAATGAAATTGTCTGGAAATAATAGGGATAATAAAACAATAAATTATAAATTATAAAAATATTAATAAAATATTAATAAAATATTGATAAAATATTGATAAATTAAAAATAAATTAGTTAGATTAGAATTAAATCATTTCAACGAATGCTTCTAATCTTGTTTTTATTTGTTCTTTGTCGCTTTCAGAGTAGTCTGTTTCTACTCTTATAATAGGAATTCCTGCTTCTTTAAGTGCATCTTCAACTAAAACTCCTTCGATGTTAAAGTCGTGGCAGAATTGTAATGTGTAGTATACTACGCCGTCTACTTTTTGCTCTTTTACTAATTCTTTAATTCTGTCTATTCTTTTATCATTTTTGTAAGCTACAGCACAGTTTATTTTGAAGTATCTGTTTGCTAAATCTTCAATTGTGTTTCCTTCAACGTAATTTTCGAATTTTCTTGTACCAGTACAGGTTTCTTCACCTACAACGATACCGCCAACTTCTTCAACAAGGTCCACAATTTTGGTATTTCCTGCGGTCATTGGGCAACCTGCAATTAAAATTCTTTTTCCAGTGAATCCTTCGCCTTTTGCTACTCTTTCTTCTAATTCAACTACCAATTCAGATAAAATTTCTATTCTATCGTGGATATCTAATAAGAATGATTTTTGGAAGAATGATAAAGCATCTTTACCGGTTATAGGTGTTGGAATATTTGCTCTTAATTCGTAAATTTTGTAGAATAATTCTCTTTCTTTGTTTTCTAAAGCAATAGCTTCAGCTAATTTTTCATCGGTAATTTCATTACCTGTGAATTCTTCAATTAATTCCTTAAATTTAATAACTTCGTCAACCCATAATTTTCTAGAAGCTTCGTCTCTGAAGTGAGGTAAGTGCATAACGTGCATTCTTGCCATTTCTTCCATTTTTTCGAACATTTTCTTTTTACCGTCACAGGTTGTTTCACCTACAACGATGTCTGCTGCTTCAAAGTAAGGGCAAGCTTTATCTTTTTTAAAGCCGTATGATGATTTGATTAATGGACATAAGTTTCTTGGTAAATCTTCTTCAGCAGATGGGATTGTTGAGTCTTTACCCCCACATAAACCAACTGGCACGCTACCTGATGCGTGAATTAATTCTGTAGGTACGAAAGTACAGAATAAACCGAATACTTTTTTACCTGCGTCTTTTTCTGCGTATAATTCATCTTTTCTGTTTGCAAAAGCTTCATTTAACTTTGCAACTGATTTTAATTCATTCATTTTGTCACCAAAGTTATTTTAATATTATTAATATATTGATATTTTAATAGTTTAATATTTTGATACATTAATATTTTATGAGAATATCGGTTTTGAAATATTTGAAGTATTTTTAGGTAATATTTTATTTAAGATTAGAGTAGTTATTCAATAAATTAATAACTATATTAATATTTATATTTTATAAACATATCTATTAGATAAATTAATAAGATATATAAATACTTAGTGTATTGAGATAGCTAATGACTTGATTAATCTCATTTATCATTATTTAACCATATTTAACCATATTTAACCATATTTAAAGTTAGTTAAAATTATTTAAAAATGGTATTTTGTAATTAAATTTTTATATAATGTATTTATATGGATGAATAAATCAAATTTTATTATAAAAAAATAAAATAAAGCATGAAATGAAATATAGAATAATAATAATAATACATATAAAAAAATAATGGAATTGAAACTTATGAAACTTGCATCTCTTTATTCTGGTGGAAAGGACTCAACCTATGCGTTATACTGGGCATTACAAAATGGTCATGATGTTAAATATTTAGTAAATGTAAAGTCAAAAAATAAGGAAAGTTATATGTTTCACATTCCCAATGTGGAATTAACCAGCTTAGTTTCTGAAACTACAGGCATTCCTCTTGTAGAAGTGTTTACAGAAGGCGAAAAAGAAAAAGAAGTTGAAGATTTAAAAGAAGCTCTATCTAAATTAGATATAGATGGAGTAGTTTGCGGTGCACTTGCAAGTGAATATCAAAAAGAACGTGTTGATAGAATTTGTAAGGAAATTGGCATTGAATCAATAGCACCACTTTGGCATATTGATCAAGAAACAATATTGCGAGATACTTCCAAATTGTTTGACGTTAGAATAGTTGGCGTTTATGCTTATGGACTTGGCAAAGAATGGCTTGGAAAAAAGATAGATGATAGTAACATCGAAGAATTACTTAAAATTATGAGCAAATATCAAATAAATAAAGCCTTTGAAGGTGGTGAAGCCGAAACTTTTGTTTTTGATGCACCATTTTTTAAAGAAAAAATCGAAGTAATCGAATCTGAAATCGAATGGGATGGTATTAGCGGTACTTACTATGTTAAAAAAGCTAAATTAACACCCAAAAAGTAAAAAGTAAAAAAATATTAGTTTATTTAGAATATTAAATTATAACTTATAACTTATAACTTATAACTTATAATATATAACTTATAAATTATTTTATTATTAGTTACATTATTATTAGTTATTTTTAAGTAATTATTCAGCAATTTCTTTAATTGGTTCTTCGATAAATTCTTTTTCTTCATCTTCTGGAACTGTAACGTATTCTTCAGCTATTATTGCTGGTTCAGCGTCTATGTCAGCGTTTTTTGAAAGTGACTTAAAGCTAATTCCTAACTCACCATTTATATCCATAGAGCCTATTTTAAATTTAATTAATCTAATATCCTGTTTTAAATCTATTCTAATTACAAGCTCTTTGTCAGCTAGTGCATTTATAAGGTTTTCAGCATCTGCCATATTAAACCCCTCTCAAATTTTTATTAAATAACATATTAAAACTAATTAATAATATAAATATCACTTTTATAGTATATTAATATTTATAAAAAAATATATATCTAAGGAAAACCAATGAAAATATAATGATAAGCATTATTATTAAAAATTACACAATTTTATATAATTATTTAATTACTCGTTTACTTATTTTATAATTACCCATTTATTTAACAAATTTTTTATATCAGTATAATTCAAATTTAAAAGGTATATTTATGTTAAAATTAAAAAATAGAAAAAAAGCGCAAGTTTCACTAGAATTAGGGATATTTATAGCGTTAGTACTTGCGGTATCTGCAATAGTGGGGATTGGTTATATAAACGGAATTAAAAATGTAGGGGATGCCTATGTTAAGCCGTTAGATGATTTAGATTTTGACCCTGCATCATATATTCCACAACCTAATGTCACATTGGATGATGCATTGAATAATACAAATCTTACGGAAATACAAAAAATGCTAGAATCAAATAAAGATGCTTTAATTAATGAAATAAATAAAAGTGGTATTTTAAGCGATTCTGAACTTATTTATTCAAAGAATAATGCAGGCTCAAACAAATCTTGGAGCAGAATATTAGAAAACCATCTTGAAAATCTATCCAAGCCACCTTATGACAATATGTTGGGTATTTCAAATCCTTCACATCCTGATAATAAAGGTATTTTAAATTGGAATGCCGTTGGGAGTTTACCTGAGATATTCCAAAACCCTGCAGTATTTATTACGAATAATGCAAAATATAGTTATGATAATGTAGATAATGCCGATGATTTAGAAAAATTGAAAGGAACAGTGATTATATACAAACCTGATACATCAAAAATTATGGAATATTATTATATTGATGAAAATCTAGAAAAATCTAAAAAAGAAACTTATAGGATTAAATAATATTTAAAAAACAATATTAAATTTACAAATACCTTTTAAAAACTTATTTTATTCATTTTTTTAAGTAATAATTTATTTTAGTAAATTGATTACGATTTATTGTATTTTAAAGTAATTTAAAGTAATTTAAAAAGACTTTTTTAACAAATACCCTATTAGAATAATTAATATACGTAATAAGGTTTTAAAATAGGAATTCATATATATAAAATACCATTAAAGATAATACGGTAGTATATAATAAATTGGTAATATATTAAATAACATAATAACAAACTGGTGATATTATGGTAGTAAAAGTAGGTATCATAAAATGTGGTAACATAGGAATGTCCCCTTTAATCGACCTTAGCCTCGATGAAAGAGCTGACAGAAACGACATAGATGTGAGAGTTATAGGTAGTGGGGCTAAAATGGGCCCTGAACAAGTTGAAGAAGTTACTAAAAAAATGATTGAAGATATAAAACCAGACTTTGTTTTATACATCGGACCAAACCCAGCTGCTCCAGGACCAAAAGTTGCAAGAGAATTATTAAGCGCTGCTGATATCCCTGCTGTAATCATTGGTGATGCACCAGGTATTAAAGACAAAGACGCTATGGCAGAACAAGGATTAGGATACATTTTAATTAAATGTGACCCAATGATCGGTGCAAGAAGACAATTCTTAGACCCTGTTGAAATGTCAATGTTCAACGCTGACGTTGTTAGAGTATTAGCTGGAACTGGTGCTGCTAGAGTAGTTCAAAACGCTGTTGACGCTATGATTTACGCAGTTGAAGAAGGAAAAGAAATTGAACTTCCAAAAATCATTGTTACAGATGCAAAAGCTGTTGCTGCTGCTGAATTCTCAAACCCATACGCAAAAGCAAAAGCTATGGCTGCTTTCGTAATGGCTGAAAAAGTTGCTGACATTGACGTAAAAGGATGCTTCATGACCAAAGAAATGGACAAATACATCCCTATCGTTGCTTCAGCACACGAAACCATCAGATGCGCTGCTAAATTAGTAGACGAAGCAAGAGAATTGGAAAAAGCAACAGATGCAGTAAGCAGAAAACCACACGCAGGTGCTGGTGCTATCTTAAACAAAACAAAATTAATGGAAAAACCAGAATAAGATAGTAATAAATTAAAAATAAATTATTGCTTACTAAATAATTAAAATAACTTCATACTAATAATGTAATAGGATTTATTTACTAGTAATTTAATTAAGCAAATACCAATTATCCCTTTTTTTATTTTTTTAAAACATATCAAAGTTTTTACGGTGTTTTTATAATTGTCTAAATAATAAAAAGTATTATTTATATTTTTCAAAAATTACATCGATGTTATTTTATAGTATAATCATTGTATAGTATAAAATAGATATTATAATATCTAATAAGGCTAATAAATACACTATTATATTGTGTTATTATACAAATTATTATTATTATTATTATTATTATTATAAAACTAAGGTGCAACTATGATTTTAGGAATTGATATTGGTTCTACAACCACTAAAACTGTTTTAATGGATGAAACTAACAATAAAATTATTGATTACAGTATTGATAACATAGGCGTGGTAATCGAAGAAGAAATGATTATGGAGTATGTTAAAAAGTATGAGAAAAATTATTCTGTCGATAAAATCGTTGCTACAGGCTACGGACGCCATAAATTATCTTGCGTAGATAAAGTAGTACCTGAAGTAATTGCACTTGGAAAAGGAGCCAACTACTTTTTCCCAAACGTAGATGGACTTATTGACATAGGCGGGCAAGATAGTAAAGTTATTAAACTAGGAAAAGACGGAAAAGTAGTTGATTTTATATTATCTGATAAATGTGCTGCAGGAACTGGAAAATTCCTAGAAAAATCACTTGACATATTAAAAATTGATAAAAACGAAGACTTACACAAATACAAATCGGATAATGTAGCTAAAATATCTTCCATGTGTGCAGTTTTTGCAGAAACAGAGATAATATCATTATTATCTAAAAAAACGCCTAAAGAAGACATAATAATGGGAGTTTACGAAAGTATTGCAAATAGAACTATTCCTATGGCCCATAGATTAAAAATAGATGAAATTGCATTTAGTGGCGGAGTTGCTAAAAATCCCGTCCTTAGAGAAGTATTTGAAGCCAAAATGGGTAAGAAATTGTATGTATCAGAGGAACCACAAATTACCTGCTGTGTAGGTGCTTGTTTGTTAATATAATTAAAATGATTAAATAATTAAATAATTACATGATTAAATTATTGTCAAAATAGCATAACTTAAGAAATTTTATTATCTTTTTTATTATTTTTCCTTACTTTTCGATTGATTTTCTATAATTTTTAATATATTTTAGATTCAAATTAATTCATTACTTTTTTATAAGTCTTGAATAATATTAAAAAATAGTTGAAAAGATAAAATAATAAAAATTATAATTATTTGGTGTACTTATGAAATATGATTTTAGGGCTGAAAAAAGTCTTGGATATACTACCGGTTCTTGTGCGTGTGCAGGTGCATATTCGGGACTTTATTATCTAAAAAATGGCGAAATTTTAGACTTTGTTGAAATTGAAAATCCCAATGGCGAAATTTTAATAATCCCAATTGAAAGAATTATAATTAACCCAAAAAATGCTAATTCCGTTAAGGTTGTTGTAAAAAAATTTTCTGGCGAAGATATCGATGTTACGAATGGAGAATTTATAGAAATCGATGTAAAACTTTTAAAAAATGATGATTTAAACAAGTTCGATAAGTTCGATAAGTTTGATAATTTAAAAATTGACAAAGTGTCAAATATTAAGGAATATGAAAACGAATTTGTAATTATAAATGGTGGTAAGGGCGTAGGGCTTGTAACAAAAGAAG
Organism: Methanococcus voltae; assembly: GCF_017875395.1. Taxonomy (NCBI): domain Archaea; kingdom Methanobacteriati; phylum Methanobacteriota; class Methanococci; order Methanococcales; family Methanococcaceae; genus Methanococcus; species Methanococcus voltae. The sequence goes on from NZ_JAGGMO010000002.1 coordinate 393,218, forward strand.
GTTTGCAAATTCAGGTTGGAGATTATGCAATAAATCCAAAGCCTAGGGGAATGATAATAGAAAATTGCCTAAAATTATTGGAAAAAGATGAAAAAAGCCAAAAACCTGTTGAAAAAGTTATGGTAACTGTTTCCGTACCTAATGGGTTAGAATTAGCTAAAAAAACATTGAATCCAAAATTAGGCATTATCAAGGGTATATCAATTCTTGGAACTACTGGGATAGTAAGACCGATGTCAAATGACGCTTACAAAAATTCACTTGTTCCTCAAATCGATGTTGCATTGTCTAAAAATTACAAGAGTGTCATATTTGTTGCAGGCAATATCGGAACTAAATACGCGAAAAAGGATACAGATATTAACATTCACGATAAATACTTTAAAAATGGCTTTGATGAAGATAAAGTGATAGAAGTGTCTAATTTTTGGGATTTTATGCTAGATAAGGCACTTGAAAAGGGTATTGAAGAAATAACTATCTATGGCCATTCAGGCAAAATAGTTAAATTAGCAGGCGGTATTTATAATACACATTCTAAGGTTTCTGATGCTAGAAATGAAATTTTAACAGCCTACTCTGCTCAGTATATCGATGATAAATCACTTATTCGCAAAATTTTATATGCAAACACTACTGAAGAAATAAATGGATACTTAAAAGAGATAAGAATTCTTGAAACTGTTTATAATGAAATTTGCAAAAGAGTAGTTGAAAGATTAGAATATAGGTGGGATAAAATTAAATTTAATTGTCATATTATTGGAATGAAAGGCGAAAAACTTGGTAAATTCGATAAAAATTAAAATGAAAATTAAAATTAAACTAAAAATATAAATATAAAAGTAAAAAATATAATATAAAAATAAAAGTAAAAATTTCAAAAAAATAAGTAATTTAATTAGGAATATTATTCATCTACGTAATAATATTCTCCAATTTCTTTTTGATATATGTCTCTTTGGCTTCCTTCTTTATTAACTCTTGGTCTGCCCGTTTCAGGGTCTCGTCTAAATGTAATACCCATTTGTTTTAAAAACTTGTTTGCACCGTCTCTCTTTTTCAATGGAGCACTTCCTTGACCATTCATTCCAGCTTCACCATTGAATACGATGAATCTATCTGAAATGTAATCCTGGAATAATATATCGTGATCAACCACAAACATTGCTGCGTCCTTTTCGTCGGCCATACGTCTTATAACTCTTGAAGCGTTTAATCTTTGTTCAACATCCAAGAAAGCTGAAGGTTCGTCAATTAGATATAAATCTGCGTCATGACTTAAGCAGGCTGCAATTGAAACTCTTTGAAGCTCCCCGCCAGAAAGATCTTTTACATTTGACTCCATTAAATTTTCAAGAGCCAAAGGTTTTATAATCTCTGACTTGTAGAATGAAGTGTGTATGGCAGTTATTCCCATTAATAAATCTTCTACGGTTCCATCGAAATCTGTTAAGATATACTGAGGTTTATAAGCTACTTTAATATCTCCGTTTATTTCGCCACTATTTGGTTTCATAACTCCCGCTAATGCTTTTACAAAGGTTGTTTTACCAATACCGTTAGGTCCAAGTATACCTACAACTTCCCCTTGGTATATTTCGCCACCTTCAACGTTCAATTTGAAATCACCTAAGTTTACGCTAATATCCGTGTAATCTAAGAGCATAGGTCTGTTTGAGTTATCTGCAGGTGGTCTTTTTTCGAAGATAATGGAATTTTTCCTGAATCTTATGTTTTCTTCTTTTAAGAATCCATCTAGGTAAGCGTTAATGCCTACTCTTGTACCTCTTGGGTGTGTAACAACCCCGTAAGCAGATGGTACACCGTACATAATGTGTATATTGTCAGATAAATAATCTAAAACGATCAAATCGTGCTCAACAGCTACCACTTTCTTGTCTTCGCTAACTTTTCTTATAACTTTTGCAGCACTAAAACGTTGTTTAACGTCTAACCAAGATGTAGGCTCGTCAAAATAGTATATGCTACCATCTCTTAAGCAAGCTGCGGCAATAGCAACTCTTTGAAGCTCTCCACCACTTAATTGAGTGAATTCCCTGTTTAACAAATTGGTAAGTTCCAATTCTTTGGTTAATTCATCAAATTTGCCTTTTTCATCCACTTTTCTTAACATGTCTCCTACTTTACCCTTAACTACTTTAGGTAATATATCAACATATTGTGGTTTGTGAATTGGTTTAATATTTTTTTCCTTGAGTTTTTCAAAGTAATTTTGCAATTCAGTCCCTGAAAAATGCTTAACTACATCTTCAATGCTTGCAGGATTTTCCAAATCGTTTAAATTCGGTACAATCTCGCCGTTTAATATTTTTATGATGGTAGACTTACCTACCCCGTTAGGCCCTAAAATACCGGTTACGCCATTTCTTGGAGAGATTAAGCCATATAATCTAAATCTGTTTTGGCCATACGAGTGTATAATCTTATCGTCTGAGAGTTCTTCGGGTAAGCCGATTATTTTAATCGAACCAAATGGACATCTCTTCGTACAGATACCGCAACCACTGCACAGTTGTTCAGAGATTATTGGTTTTCCAGTATCATCGTCTATGACGATAGTTTCTTCCTCCATTCTAACGCCTGGACAGTATTTCATACATTCCATAGAGCAACGCCTTGGTTGGCACCTATCATAATCTAATATTGCTAGTCTTGACATTTAATCACCATAATATTGATAATAATGAAATAATAGTTCATATTAAACTGTATAATTTTAAATTATATAATAGAACTTATATCTTATATCTTATAGCTTATAACTTATAACTTATAACTTATAAATTATAGATTTCAATTATATATTAAAATTAAATTAAATTAAATTAATAAGATAATAATATAATTATTTGATATTTATTTAGGTTATTTAGATTATTGAGACTTAGCATAACCTACGAGTCCACCTTTGCTCAATATATCCATTGTTTTGCCTTTTGGAAAGATGCAACTTACTTTCTTAAAGTCTTTGTTTTCTATTGAATATTCTTCAATATCTTTATTATTTATATATATTTTTTTATTCTCAAAATCTAATTCTACCAAGATATTCATTTCTGAATTTTGGTTTTGGTTTTGGTTTTGGTTTTCATTTTCGTTTTTAGATTCTTTTAAGGTATTATTTATATTTTCAATGATTTTTTTAATTCCCTTGCATTCTATTGGAATTATTCCCAAATTTATACAATTTCTATAAAAAATTCTTGCAAAACTCTCTGCAATTATTGCTTGAATACCGCAGTATTTTATCGCGACAGGTGCTTGCTCTCTCGAACTCCCACAACCAAAATTCTCGCCTGCAATAATTACATCGCCATTAGCGGTTTTATTAGGGAAATCCTCATCAATACCCGCCATACAATGCAATGCTAATTCGTAAAGGTCTGTTGTTCTTAAATAAGCACCTGGTATAATTGCATCGGTATCTACATCATCTCCAAAAATATGTGCTTTCCCACTTATTTTTGAAGGTAAACCATTGGCATATAATTCTTCTATGTTTTGGCTTTTAAGTTTGTTATACGTGTTATTTTTTTCCATAGCATCACCAAAATAAACATTTATAAATTAACTTGGTTATTGACAATATATTCTAAATATATGTGCTAAACAATAGTAATAATAAATACAAATACTAATTGTTCCGTTCAAAATTGAATATAAGCAATTAATAAAGAAGTAGGAATAATATAATTTATCATGATATTATAAATTAGCATATTTGCATTAGAATTGTAAGTATAATTATAGTTATGATTTTAATTTTAATTTTAATTTTTGATACTAAAATATGAATTCCTACTATTAATAATTAATATTGTTAAAAGTAGTAAATTTATTAGCAATTACGACATGTTAAATTTAACATGCGTGCTGTGTTTATCACAATTATTACGGCTTATGTTGATTATTATTGTGTATTATTGTTTATTATCTTATTTATTGGTGAATTTATGGAAAAAGAAATATTATCTGAAAAAATACTTATGGATTTGGATTATAACTCTAAAGACCTTTGTATTGATAAATACTACAAAAATTGTGGATTAAAAAATCCTGAAATAAATTTACAAAAAGAATGTGAGTTTAAACCTTATTTTTATGTGGATACATCAGAACCACAAGACATTTACGATTATTTAGATACCCTAAATCAAGAAATTGATTTAAAAAAATTAGAGCCCGAATTTGAGAATAGTACTTCTTTAAAGGTTCAGGATTTAATAACAAATATAGAAGTTATTGAAAAAATTGTTTATTCTGATTATATTTTAAATGGAAAAGATATTTCGGAAGTAAGTGATTTTAAAAATAAAAAAGAACGAAAAATATGTAAAATCTATGTAAAATACCCTAATCACGTGAAAATAATAAGAGAATACTTTAAAGAATTTGGAAAGTCCTATGAGTTTGACATTCCTTTTTTAAGGAGATATATGATTGACCAAGATATTGTACCATCGGCAAAATATTCCGAAAATAATAAAATAGATAATAGTATTCCGGAATTAAATTGCATAGCATTTGATATGGAACTATATTGTAAAAAAGAACCAAATGCGAAGAAAGACCCCATAATAATGGTTAATTTATTCTCTAAGGACTATCAAAAAGTAATTACGTATAAAAAATTTGAAAATTCGGAATATAATGGATGTGTGGATTACGTAAAAGATGAAAAAGAGTTGATTCAAAAAACAATTGAAATTTTGAAACAATATGACGTAATATATACCTATAATGGAGATAATTTTGATTTTCCATATTTAAAGAAAAGGGCGAATATTTATGAAATTGAATTGGATTTTGCCAGTACTTCTAATTCTCAGCAACCTCAAATCATAAAAATTTCAAAAGGGGGAATCAATAGAAAAAGCAAAATTCCTGGAATTATCCACATCGATCTTTATCCAATTGCTAGAAAATTATTAAATCTTACCAAGTACAAATTAGAATATGTAGTACAGGAATTATTTAAAATAAACAAAGAAGCTATTGATTATGGAGATATTCCCAAAATGTGGGAAACAGAAGATACTACATTGCTGAGATATGCCTATGAAGACGCACTATACACGTACAAAATGGGGAATTACTTCTTACCCCTTGAAATAATGTTCTCAAGAATAGTTAATCAGCCCTTGTATGACACTAGTAGAATGAATAGTAGCCAGATGGTAGAATTCTTACTACTTAAACGTTCTTTTGAACAAAATATGATATCCCCTAACCGACCTTCTAGTTCAAGTTATAGGGAACGTGCCAAATTCTCTTACGAAGGCGGTTATGTTAGAGAACCGTTAAAAGGCATTCAAGAAGATATTGTTTCACTTGACTTTATGAGTCTATACCCTTCAATATTGATAAGCCATAATATAAGCCCCGAAACAGTTATTTATGAAGAAAAAGAACGAGAAAATATGGAGCTTGGGATAATTCCTAAAACCCTTAATGAATTATTGAGTAGAAGAAAGCATATTAAAATGCTTTTAAAAGATAAAATTCAAAAAAATGATTTTGATGAAGAATATAGCCGATTAGAACATGAACAGAAATCCATTAAAGTGCTTGCAAATAGCCATTATGGTTATTTGGCATTCCCAATGGCTCGTTGGTACTCCGATAAATGCGCGGAAATGGTTACAGGACTTGGTCGGAAATATATTCAAGAAACCATAGAAAAGGCAGAAGAATTTGGATTTAAGGTAATTTATGCGGATACAGATGGTTTTTATGCTAAATGGGATTATGACAAACTTCGGAATGAGAAAAGTGAAGAGAACGATAAAGAGAACGATAAATCTGATAAATTATCTAAATTATCTAAATCTAAATTATCGAAAGAAGAATTAATAATATTAACTAAAAAGTTCTTAAAAGAAGTTAATGAAGAATTACCAGAAGGTATGGAATTAGAATTTGAAGGATATTTCAAAAGAGGATTATTTGTTACAAAAAAGAAATATGCACTAATAGAAGATGATAGACATATTGTAGTAAAAGGTCTAGAAGTTGTAAGACGAGATTGGTCTAATATTGCTAAAGATACCCAGCAAGCTGTTATTAAGGCATTATTGGAAGATGGTGATGTTAATTTGGCTAAAAAAATTATTAAACATACAATTGATAATTTGAAAAAAGGAAATATTGACAAAAATGATTTACTTATACATACTCAATTAACTAAAAATATCGAGGAATATAGGTCAACTGCCCCACACATTGAAGTAGCTAAAAAAATAAAACAACGTGGAGATTCAGTCCGAGTTGGAGATGTTATAAGCTATATAATTGTCAAAGGTAGCCGTTCAATTAGTGAAAGAGCCCAACTATTAGAATATGCGGGAGATTACGATGTGAATTATTATATTGACAATCAAGTTTTACCGCCAGTTATTAGAATTATGGAGTCTTTAGGAATTTCAGAGGATGAATTGAAAAATTCAGGTAAGCAGTTTAAACTTGACCATTTTATGTAAAAACTTTTGGAAAAGTAGTTGTGAAAAATTTAAAAAGTTATTAAACTAATTATTAAAATAATTATTAAATATATTAAAAATAAATTTAATTAATTAGTTAATACCATAAATTTTTGTAAGATTTTATAAATATTTAGATAAATCAATATATCTTTAAAATCGTTTAAAAAAGTTGCAAAAATTTGCAACCTTTTTTTAATAGTTCTAATCTTTTTTTTATAGCCCTTTTTAAAAAAATAAATCATTTTGAGTTTTATACGTCGTGAAACGGTTTCAGAGACCGTATTAAATGGTAAGGTATATATACCAAGATAGGCATAGTACTATTTGTCAGAAGACGTGGTGACTTGTGAACTTGTAACTTATAAAATTGTAATTAAGTTATTAAATTACTTTCAAAAAGTTTCAAAAAAAGTTTCAAAAATAGTCATTATCGATGACACAGATTATACTTATAATTATTAAGAAATTTATCAAATTAATTATCAATTTGTGACTATATTTATACAATATATATTTGTAAATTGGTAGAACAATTTCGAAAGTAATAAAAATAATATCATATATTATTTATACGAGTATTGACTACTCGTTTAAGAAGATATACTTTCGAGTATGTTACCAACAAATAACTATAAATATAGAAAAATACTAAAAATTTAGTATTATGGTAGTAATGTTAAATTAAATACTAATTACAATTTAAAAGTTTAACAACTTATTGATTACTACCGGAAATACAAAACCTAAAAAATAATACAAAAATAAAAACAAAAGGTGCATTACAATGGCAATGAGCTTAAAAAAGATCGGTGCAATTGCTGCAGGTAGCGCTATGGTAGCTTCAGCATTAGCTACAGGTGTTTTCGCTGTAGAAAAAATCGGTGACGTAGAAGGATTTAAAGTAATAGACAACGGTGAACCAACCGCAGATATCGTAGTAGGTTCAACAGCTGCTGCTGCTGACGTTGTTTCAGCTGCAAACGTAGCTGCAAAAGTTGGATCAATGATGTTCAAAGAAGGAGAATCATCAACAGGTTCCGCAAAATTAACAGTTAAAGCTTCAGCAGAATCAGATGACTTAAACTTAAAAGAAGTTACCAACAACACTGTTGACACAGCTAAATTTTTAGAAACTGATGGAGACCAAGCATTTGTAGTTGCAGCTGCTGATAGTGACTATGCAGATGCTTTAATTAACGCAACAACAGGATTTGCAAACGTTGCAAATGGTGTATTATATGATGAAGCAAAATTAGCTGCAGCTGAATCATTAGGAGATTTGAGCACATTATCAGTTGTTAAAGATGTAGACCCATCAGACTGGTACGATGACGCAACAGCTGCTGCTGATGTTCCAACTAAAGACTACTACGATCAAGACGGTGACGCAGTAGAATTTTTAATGGCTACAGTTGAAAGTAACGGTGATGATAAATCATTAATCGTTGATGAAGATGGCGTATTATATGCTTCAATTGCATACGATGACGATAACGAAGACTTCCAAAGAGCTACACAAGTTTTAAAAGAAGGTAACAGATTACCATTCTTAGGTGAAGAATACGCTTTAGTTAAATTAGACACAGATGACGACATTGTATACTTGGGTAAAGAAATATTCGATGGAGTTTTAAAAGAAGGCGACACCTACAACATCGGTGACGGTTACGAATTAAAAGTTGTAGCTATCTTAAAAGCTCAAGTAAGCGGTAATGACGAATACAAAGTAAGCTTACAATTAATGAAAGATGGAAAAGTTGTTGCTGAAAAATTCGATGTAGCTAAAGCAGGAAGTCCATTAAAAATGATATACACTCCAGGAAACATCGGTATTGTAATCAACAAAGCATGGGAAAACGTTGGTGGTGACTACGGTTACGCAAGTACTTTAATCACAAAAGATGTTATTGCTTTAGAACTCGGTGAAGAATACATACCTGACTGGGAAGTTGTTACAATTGAAAAAGACACAACTGCAAGTAACACCAAAGATTCAAAGATGACACTCTCTGACGACAAAATTACAAAAGATAACACATACGGTATTGGTTTACAATACGTTGGTGACGACGAAGACAACTTCAAATCAGGAAAAGCAATAAAAATTGCAAAATACGCTGAAATTGAATTAGATGGTGAAGACAAAGAAGATACAAAATTAAACTTGTTCTTCTCAATGGATGAAACCAAAGAAGCAACATTAGCTGCTGGTCAAAAAGTTACAGTATTAAACTCAGACATCACTTTATCAGAAGTAATGGCTGACGCTAAAGCTCCTGTAGCATTCAAAGCACCTTTAGCTGTATTAGACTCAGAAGTTTCATTAGACGCTGCTAACAAGAAATTAATCTTAGTTGGTGGTCCTGTAGCTAACGCTTTAACAAAAGAATTAGCTGACGCTGGAAAAGTTGAATTAAGCAACGAATCACCTGCAACATTAGCTGTAGTAGCTGGTGCTGCAAACGGTAACGATGTATTAGTAGTAGCTGGTGGCGACAGAGCTGCAACAGCAGAAGCTGCTAACGCATTAATCGAAATGTTATAATTTGAATTATTCAAACTATAATTTTCAACCAAAAAAAGAAGTGGGATTTTTCCCACTTTTTTTATTTTATTATTTTATATTGTTTTATTTAAATGTATGGATATAGTTTTTTTAAAGATTTGAATTGTTAGAATTATTATTAAAAATAAAAAAGTTAAAATATTAAAAAATAATATACAAGTAATATATTTTGAAAAATAATATATTTAAATATATAAATTAATTTGCCTAAAATAAAAATGGTAGCGAGGGGACGATTTGAACGTCCGATCTTCGGGTTATGAGCCCGACGGGATAGGCCTGGCTACCCTACCTCGCTAATGTTCTTGTGTATTATTTTATTCTTATTCTCTATTTTATATTATTAGTTTTATTTCTATTTAGTATAAATGGTAGCGAGGGGACGATTTGAACGTCCGATCTTCGGGTTATGAGCCCGACGGGATAGGCCTGGCTACCCTACCTCGCTAATGTTCTTGTGT